>JAIPCU010000142.1 GCA_021738045.1 Candidatus Methylopumilus sp.
TTTTTACTGATCCGCTAGGCTCCAGACAACTTGATTTAAATCCGACGCGTCAGACGGTCAGAGCTGTTATCAGTTAATATTCTTGCGATGACACGAGCACACTTTTCGACAAAGATCTACGCTTTGATCGTCGCCCTTGCGGTGGTGCTGTCTTCGCTCGTGCCTTCGCTGAGCCATGCTGCGCGTGGGGCTACGGGCGTCAACCACAACCTGATGGCGGTCTGCACTACCGTAGGTTTGAAGTGGCTGGATATCAAAACTGGCCAAGTCCAAGACTCAGGCCCTACCTCAGGCAACTCCGATTCAAGCAAGCATTGTTCGGCATGTTTAACCAACCTCGCTGGGCTGCCCCCTGCGCCGAGCTCGATCAATTTCAGTACCTTCACTGACGGCTCTGGCTTAATTCTTTTGGCCGCGTTGCCGGCGCTTGCTCGCCTGACAACGAACCAATCCAATCCTCGCGCCCCCCCCCTACTGGTCTGATCAGTTGTTCGTACGACCGTCTCAGTTGCTGGGCAAGCGGTCGTCTCAGGGTCGGGATCTGAAATCAACTCAGCTCCCTTATCGATCAGATCGCCAGAGAAATTTGTGCCAAGTCGCTTCTCAATCGCTTTTTGTATTCGTGTGCTTATTGTGCTGGCGCTGCATGTCTGCGTGCTCGCCTTGTTGGTACTTGAGTCGAAGCAAGAGCTTGTGCGCGAACCAGAGGTCGTGAGACTCGAGGTGCAGATGCTGACACTACCAAGTCCGCAGTTTACTCAGGCGCCACCACCTGAGCCCGTTGTCGACCCCACCCCCGCACCCGTTCAACCGCCAGAGCCCAAGTCTCTGGAGGTGCCGCTTCTGACAACGCAACTTGAGTCTGCGCCTATTTTTCAAACGCCACCCGAACCAGAACAGCCTGAGCCGCCTGAGCCCGAACCAATCGAGCCTGCACCACCAAAACCTCCTGAACCTCAGCGATCTGAGCCCGCGCCACCTGGGCCCGAACCAATCGAGCCTGCACCACCAAAACCTCCTGAACCTCAGCGACCTGAACCCGTGCCACCCCAGCCCAAGCCTAAGCCACCCGAACCTACACCGCTCGCGCCCAAGCCAATTGAGCGTCAGCCGGCGGCGCCTCGGGCGAACGCCTCACCCACGTCCACGAATCGGGGCGAACCCGCAGCCACCCGTAGCGACGCCGACACCCCGCTCACAGGTGCCCGCTTTGATGCAGATTACTTGCATAACCCAGCTCCCGCCTACCCAAGCTATTCTCGCAGAATGAAAGAGCGAGGTACGGTGTTTGTCTTGGTGCAAGTCAGTGCACAAGGTAACGCCTTGCAGGTGACGCTACATCAGTCGAGTGGCTATGACCGCCTAGATGAGGCTGCCTTAGAAGCGGTTAAGCAATGGCGCTTCGTGCCGGCCAAACGCGGCACGACACCCGTGGCTGCATCTGTAGTCGTGCCCATTCAATTTAAGCAATGATCGCCATGAACAACTTTAGTCCCATTTCAATATCTATCTCAACCCTTTTTCTACACAGGAACCCGCAATGAATACCTCTCTGGGCCTAGCACACGTTTGGAGTCAAGGTGATGCGATTACGCGTGGCGTCGCCCTTGTTTTATTATTCATGTCGATTGCAAGTTGGATCGTCATGCTCGGCAAACTCACCGCGCATTGGCGCTACAAGACGAGCACTGAAAGAGCCTTGAGCCAATTTTGGTCCGCGCCAGACAATGCCGAGGCGCTACGTGTGATTCAGCAACAAGATCGCTTTGGCGCTTTCTCTGCCATGGCAACTGAAGCAATCACCGCAGCCACTGCTTACGATCAAAATGCAACTAAAGGCATCGGCGCTCAGGCCGATAAAAATGAGTTTATTGCTCGAACGCTGCAACAATCAATCGTCTCAGCACAAACTCGGGTCGAGAGCGGCCTCACCTTTTTGGCCTCAATTGGCGCAACCGCCCCCTTCGTGGGCCTGCTTGGTACGGTCTGGGGTATTTATCATGCGTTGGTTGGGCTCAGTGGGGTTCGGCAAGTTGGCCTGGACCAAGTTGCAGGGCCGGTTGGCGAGGCCTTAATCATGACAGCTGCCGGCTTGTTTGTTGCCATCCCGGCAGTGCTCGCTTACAACGCTTGCGCGCGCTCAAACAGGCTGGTGACGGCCCGCTTAGATGGGTTTGCACATAGCTTGCATAATTATTTAGTCGGCGGGATGCGAACCGCATCAAAGCCAGCTCTCAGTAACGCTCACTTCAATAAAGAGGTGTAAGTTTATGGCCTTTTCTTCATTTAGTTCAGGCCTTGGGTCTCAGCCCATGAACGACATCAACACCACGCCACTGGTTGACGTGATGTTGGTCTTATTGGTCATTTTCATTATTACAGCCCCGTTGTTGAATCAAGCCGTACCGGTTGATCTGCCGCGCGCCGAAAGCACCGCCATCGATCAAAATGCAAAAGCGCTGCAACTGTCGATCGATGAACAGGGAGTATTTTTTGTAAATGGCTTGGCGACACAGCCTGAAGCGATCGAACAAACATTGCGCGAAAAGCTACCGGCTGACGTGAAGTCACCTGAATTACATTTACGGGCCGATCGTCAAACCGCATACGAAAAGGTTGCGCAAGCCATGGCGGCTGCAAACAGGGCGGGCATCACTAAGATCTCGTTTGTTACCGAAAGCCCGCCGCCGGTCACAAACAGTCGGCAACCAGGTCGTTAAGCCAAAAAGTTCAAATGCTATGATCTTCGCACTGTGAAAAATCACTTAACACGCTCCTTCTGGGTTTGGCTCACGGCCATCTCGGTGCTGCTCTCGGCGCTTATGCCGACACTATCGCACTCTGCACGGCTGCAGTCTGCCGATGGTTCTTTGGCACCGATTTGCACCAGCGGTGGGATGAAGTGGCTAGACACTGCTTCCGGCGAAATCCGCGAGCAAACTACTACAAACGAAACAGCAGCGTCGCCTGAACATTGCACTTGGTGCAGTGTCAATCCTGTTGCCTTAACCTCGCAACCAAAAGTTGTACCACCGCTGTTAATAGCGATGGCCGAAGCCGCGTTACCCGTGTCTTCGACGCACTCGCATCCATTTGCCTGGCCTCCATCCCATCCTAGAGCACCCCCGACTGCCGCCTAACGCGGCACCTTGGGTCAATCGCACGCCACGGGTTTAACACCCTTCGCCTGTAATGTCTAACGTGTCTGTTTTGTTTTGATCAACGCACTCAGCGTTGCTCCGTTTTATTTCAGACTCTAGGAATATCTTGTGAAAAAAATACACTCTCTTCACCCTCTAGTGGTGATGTCTTTACTGGCAGCCTCAACCGCTGCGTCGGCGCAAACGGTACAAGTGAACGGCTCCTCCGTTGCCACACTTAGCCCCGTCACGGTATCTGCTGGACGCGGCATTGAACTTGAA
Organism: Candidatus Methylopumilus sp.; assembly: GCA_021738045.1. Lineage (GTDB taxonomy): Bacteria > Pseudomonadota > Gammaproteobacteria > Burkholderiales > Burkholderiaceae_B > Zwartia. Next base: position 3,423 of record JAIPCU010000142.1, read on the forward strand.
AGTTTGCCTTTCAGCACAACAGTCATCCCTCGCGAGGAGGTCATTAACAGCCCCGAGACTTCAACTGATCAAATTATCAACAAAATCCCTGGGATTTTTGTCAATCAAATCCCCTCGACCTCACTGCACCCAACTGGCAGCACCTTTAGCATTCGAGGCTTTGGCACCAGTACCAACATCAACACCTTGGTAATGGTGGATGGCATTCCATTTAATGACCCATTCTTTCGCACGGTCAACTGGGCACGCATCCCAAAAAATTCGATTGAGAGCATCGAGGTCATTCGCGGCGGTGGCGCGACCAGCCTGTGGGGTAACTTGGCCATGGGTGGTGTGGTCAATATCGTGACGCGCCCCCCTCAAGAAGACAAACTGAGCGTCTATTCCGACTACGGTAGCTACAGCACGCTGAACGCCGGCTTTTCTGGACGGATTTTTAAAACAGACAAGATGTCGTTGGGCATTAGCTATGACCGCTCGCAAACTCAAGGGTACAACGCCACGCCCGAGCGCTATCGAAATCCTTACATGACCGCTACGGCATCTCAAGTCAATAACTTGACGCTTTATTCGATCTTCACACCAAGCGCAGATTCGAAATATTACGCAAAACTCAATTTGAACGAAACGTCAGAAACCAGTGCGACGTGGCAAAACGCCAGCAACCAATGGAACAACTACGTGCTATCTGCGGGCGGCACCACACGTTTTGCCGACAACAGCAGCATCAACTTCAACGCCTGGGGCGCGTTTCAACAAATGAAGACGACCAATTCAGCCCAAACGCCAACGTTCAATATCTTCACCCCGAGCAGAGGGGTACCGTATATGAGCCAAGACGAAACAGACAACTATCAAAACTTTGGGATGTCTGTTTTTTATCAAAAAGATTTTGGTCAATTTAAAGACGTGAAATTTGGTGTGGATGGTCGAATCATTTCATCAGATGACAACATCAATCAGTACGCCGCAAACGGCTTCAATTCTGCCAATCTGATTAACAAGGGTCAAAATAGCTTTCAAGGTCTGTTTGTCACTGGCACCTACAAGTTTAAAGATGCGCCCGTAGACATCAACTTTGGCTTACGCGAAGATTTTTATCAGGTCACCAACTCAAGCTTGACTGGCAACGTTTACACGGCAGGTAAAGCAGCAACACCCATCAATGCACCACTCGCGAACAATAGTTACGCAAGTTTTAATCCCACCTTGGGTATTAAATACTATGTGAACGATCAATTTGATCTACGTGCGGCAGTCTATCGAAACTTTGCGGCACCGGGTATGAATCAGTTGTATCGAACCTTTCTGAGCGGCTCTTCGATCACGATTGCTAATCCCAACTTGGCACCACAAACCAACTTTGGGCAAGAGATTGGTTTTGATCTGCGTACCAAAGAAAAGGATGCAAGCCTTTCGGTGACGGTGTTCAACAATAACTTGAGCAACTTTATCGATGGCGCAACCATGTGCACGACAGTGGCAACCTGTAATCCACTCATCGCCGGTACTGGCCTTGCAGCGGGCAGCATTACAAGCTTGAGGCAAAACGTCAACGCCGGTAGCGCAACGCTTCGTGGCTACGAAATTTTGGGTCAAGCCACGCTATCCAAAACAGTCAAAGTCAATCTAGGTTTTACGCAGACGTGGGCTTATTTGACTTCGTCTGATTATGTCGCATCGCCCACCAATGAACAGCTTGGTCAAGTTCCTCCTTGGATGCTCAATGCAGGCGTTCAATGGCAAGCGACGCCCGAGTTAGCCTTATCTGGTCAACTGCAGTCGTTTCCGTCCTTCTGGAACAACACTGCGCACACTCAGTTAAATGACGGCGCCACCCTCGTCAATCTTGGCTTTAGATACCAACTTGATAAGACGGTGCAGCTGTATGGCAACGTTCAGAACCTGTTCAATGTCAATTATCTCGCTCAGGGCATGACCTACACCGCATATCAAAGCAATACGATCAGTTCATCAGGCGTACCAAGCATGGGCCCACCACGCTGGTTCACACTGGGTGTCAGGGCAACGTTTTAATTCGTCGTGCAACAGCCTTTCTCATTTTGTAGAGAGGCTGTCTCGATTCTTCACCTCACTTTGGTTAAGCAAGTGACTTTATTGAACAAGCAGATGAGTCTGATGAAAAAGCAGAAGACTCTCATCACTGAGCAGATGGTTCTAATAAATAAGCAAATGGAAATATGCAGATGGCTCTGATCATGCACATGAAGCAACTAGTACTCGGTTCCACGTTAAGGCTTGCTCAAAGCCTGTGGCTCACAGGTATGTTGAGCGCGGGGGGGATACTCGCTCAGCCCATCGCCTTTGCGCAGCACTCTCACGGAGCGCAAACGACAACAAGCGCGGCAAGCCCTGCCACCCGAACGAGTGCAGCGGCACAATGCAAAGATACAACGCTACAGTGCGCACGCGCTGCAACACCACTCTTTACTCAAGACGGTGCACTGTGGCTGACCTGGGCGGGCGGCGGGGCGATTTCGATCGCGCGCTCAACCGACCTTGGCGTCAGTTTTGAGCCTCGCACAGAAATCGCTCAACACGGCGCTTTTCTAGATACGGGCCCCGATGCGCGCCCACAGTTAGTCAGCGACAAACAAAATAATCTGATCGTTGCCTATGGTTTCTTTCGCGACAAAAACTGGAATGCACAGGTCAACGTTTCACGCTCTGTCGATAGCGGAAAGAACTTTTCTGCGCCGGCACCGATCAGCCAAGATCCAACTAGTCAGCGGTTTCCTAGCTTACTGACCGATCCGCAGGGCCAGATTTTTGCGAGTTGGATTGATAAGCGCCTAGTCGCTCAAGCAAACAAGTCGGGTAAAAAACAGTTAGGCGGCTCAATCGCCTATGCATGGTCACCTGACGGTGCTCAAACATTTTCGCAAGAAAGCATTGCACAAAGCAGCAGTTGTGAATGCTGTCGGATCGCGTCTGCTCTTACCCCCAACGGCTTACCAGTGATTCTATATCGTGCGATTTTTGAGGGGTCGGTGCGTGATCATGCAACACAAACGTTTACAACGCCTACACAACCGGGCCCGACTCGCCGCGTTGCAGTAGATGCCTGGGCCACCGATAGCTGCCCACATCATGGCCCGGCCTTGGCGGTGTCTGCAGCAGGCGTGCAACACGTCGCCTGGTTTACGCAGGGTAGCGCTAGGACTGGAAGTTTTTATGCACGCTCGACCGATCAGGGAACAACCTATTCAAACCACGTTGCCATCGGTAACCCCGAAGCAATGCCAGGGCGCCCATACCTACTCTCTACTCCATCAGCACTTTGGTTGACCTGGAAAGAATTTGACGGCAAACGCACTGCAGTTTTTGCCCAGTATTCAACTGACGATGGCGTGCAATGGTCATCCCCAAAAATGATCGCTGAAACGGTGGGCTACTCTGATCATCCCTTACTCATTCAACGCGAGGGTATTGCCTACCTGTCTTGGCTGACGGCCGCGCAAGGCTATCGTTTAATTGAGCTCGAAATTGACAGACCAAAGCTAGGTCTGTATCAACCGGGCGATTGGAAAAAAATCCTTACCTCCGGTCGTGGCAAGCCTCAAATCATACATTTTTGGGGTTTCACTTGCGGGCCATGTCTCGAAGAATTACCACACTGGGGTAAATTTTTAAAAGAATTTGCAAGCGTAAAAACTGTGTTCATCGAAGTCGATCAGGTGCCGTTGGCAACAGCGGCACAAGCGCTCGCTCAGGCAGGCCTTGAACATCGAGACAATCGTGCCAGTGCTGCCGTCTTTGATGAATACCTGCGCCATGAGATTGACCCAAAATGGCAAGGTGAGCTACCCATTACGATGTTAGTGAACGCGAAGGGTGAAGTCAGACGGATACGCGGGGCGGTAAATTTTGAGCTCATTCGCACTTGGCTGAAAGCGCAGTGACGACGCAAGGCGGTAAGGCATTGATTACCGTTTGACTTGACGTTGACACCTCACCCCAAAGATCTTCGAGACTCACAATAGAGACTTCAATCGGAGCGGGCGACCACGACCAGCTCAGAAAGGCAGCGATCACCGCGCCGTGCACAGCAACAACAACGACCAGTCGCAACAGCGAAGCCGCGCGCTCTGAGCGAAGCCACGATTTTTTTTCAATCGCAACGATCGTATTTGCCACGACAGCGCTTAGTCTTTCGTCTGACACAAGAGCGCTTGGTCTTTCGTTTAACACAACAGCACTTAGCCTTTCGCCTCGCGCCAAACCTCTGGCACAAAGGTGATTTGGCCTTGATCATTTGAAATAAAAATTTCACCATCTTGAATGTTGGCATGCAAGATCATGCTGCGTTGCGTCTGGGCAGCTAACTCGCGAGTATCCTCTGAAGGCAAACACACCACCTTTAAGTTGCGCGCGCGCTCGAGCTTGTTGCGAATGCCATCCCACCAAATCTTGCTGTTCTGACCGCTATAGCAATACACAACGACCTGTTTGGCACGGCCGCAAGCTTTCAAGATGC
>JAIPCU010000143.1 GCA_021738045.1 Candidatus Methylopumilus sp.
TCAAATCTGTCTTTGTACAAAGAGACTGGCTACAAACTCGATGATTTGATTCCGGTCGCCGAGTTGATGCGAGGGCCTGCGGTGATTGTTGTGGCGAATGCGTCCGCGTATCAGTCGTTCGACCAACTGCTGTCCGACGCCAAACAACGTCCGAGCCAAGTATCGTTTGGTACGGCGGGGATTGGCACAGCAAGTCATTTCGCGGCTGAGTACACTTTTTTTACAGCGCAGGTAAAAATGACATCTGTTCCATACCGAGGTTCTGGGCCGTCGCTGACAGACCTGCTGGGTGGTCAGATTCCGGTGGCGGTGTCGTCGCTTGTTGCGGCAATGCCTTTGATCAAAGCCGGCAAGCTTAGAGCCTTGGCGGTGACCTCGCTCAAGCGCTGGCCCGGTGCTGAAAATATCCCGACGGTCGCTGAGTTCGGCATGCCAGGTTTTGAGCAGTTATCTTGGATTGGTTTGTTTGCGCCAAAGGGGACCTCGCCTGAAATCATTGAGAAATACAGCCAGGCCGCAAAAACCGTGTTGGCGGATCCAGAAGTACAGCGCCGAGTGGCGGGGCTAGGGGGCATCGTGGGAGAGTATGGTGCGGCCGAGTTTAAAAAATTTATCGAGCAAGACTACGATACCGTGCAGAAGATCGTGAAGAGCTCTGGAATGAAACCCGATTGATGCGTCAGGCGGGGCGCTTTAGCTCAAGACCAGTTCGAGCTTTGAATGCCGTCAAGTCGTCCACGGTATCAATATCAACGATGAAATGTTCGTTTTCAGTGGGATAGGGATCCACCAATTCTGGATGCTCTTGAATAAACCCACGGCACGTCACACCTTCATCGGCCGCGAGAAGTAAAGAAACAACGTCCTTTGAAATCGCAACGGGATTGCCGCGTTGGCCCTTAACAAAGGGGTAACGAATCTCAGTCGAAGGTTGTCGTTGTGTGAAGGCGGTTGTCAGCGTGACGAAGTCTGCAGAGTCCAACAAGGGCTGGTCTGCCAGAGTGATAAAGGTGAAGTCAAACGGAGCTCGTAGCTTGCTTAGCCCGAGCCTCACTGACGATTGTTGGCCAGCTTCGGGTTGAGGATTTCGAACAATATCGACGTGCAGTCGTTTTAATTCAGTCTCAATCAAACTATGAAAGTAGCCCGTCACCACCACAATTTGGTGGATGCCCGCCAGGCGCAGGGCCGAGACTTGTCGAGCTAATAAAGACTGACCATTTAGTGTCAGTAAGCTCTTTGGCATGCCACCGAGTCGCGAGCCTTCGCCCGCGGCCAACAGCACGGCAGCCGGCAGGTTTGCGGATGTTGCTGTTGCACTCTTAAACGTTGCCGTTGAGCCTTCAGCATTCTGGGAGACCGTAGCGAAAGTCTTTGGTGTGCTTTCAGTCATACGAGTCTCAGGTTACAGGTGCAGGATTAAACAGCACCAGTGCGTTAGCAATGTTCCAGTGTTCAGCCCAAGTCTTACGACCACTGGCGACATCGAGCATTAAGCGAAAAATCTCCCAGCCCAGCTCTTCGATCGAAAGCTCGCCATCAGCGACGCGCCCCGCGTTGACATCCATGATGTCGTGCCAACGTCGTGCCAAATCAGTGCGCGTAGCGACCTTGATGACGGGGCACTCTGCCAAGCCGTAGGGTGTACCGCGGCCCGTTGTAAAGATATGAAGATTCATGCCTGCAGCGAGTTGCAAGGTGCCGCAAATGAAATCGCTTGCTGGGGTAGCGGCGTATACCAGGCCACGTTGGTCTCGGGCCAGTTTTTCGCCTGGCGGCAAACAGCTTGAAATGGCCGAGCTGCCACTCTTGATAATCGAACCCATGGCTTTTTCGACAATATTGGATAAGCCACCCGCTTTGTTACCTGGCGTCGTATTGGCGCTACGATCCACGTTGGCACGGGCCAGATAGCTGTCGTACCACGCGAGCTGGGTCACAATATCTTGCGCGACACTGGCGTTGATCGCGCGTGACGTGAGTTGATCCACACCATCACGCACTTCGGTGTTTTCGCTGAACATCACGGTGGCGCCGGCCCGTACTAATAAATCTGCTGCAACGCCTAAAGCGGGGTTAGCTGTGACGCCACTCAGTGCATCGCTGCCTCCGCATTGCATGCCAACAATCAGCTCACTTGCCGGCACCGTTTGGCGGGTGCGTTGATTCAGGCGGATTAAATGCACGGTCGCTTCGGTCATGATGGCTTGAATCATTGACATGAAGCCGACATGTTCAGCGTCTTGCAGACAGACGGTGTCGACGCCGGTCGAACGCTCGTCTTTGATGGGGAAGCTGCCGGGTGGCATCAATCGGTCGGGCTGTAGTTTTTCACAGCCCAGGCTCACCACCATCACCTCGCCCCCAAAATTTGGATTCAAACTGATATTTCGAATCGTACGAATGGGAATGATTGCTTCGGCGGCATCAATCGCCACGCCACAACCGTAGGTGTGCTCGAGGCCCACCACGTCGTCGACGTTTGGGTATTTTGGTAGCAATTCGGCTTTGATTCGTTGCACTGCGTATTCAACCACCCCAGCCACGCATTGCACGGTGGTCGTGATTGCCAGGATATTGCGCGTGCCAACCGAGCCATCCGCGTTTCGGTAGCCTTCAAAGGTATAGCCCTCAAGCGGCTCGGTCGACGCTGGTTTGACCGTGGCGATCGGTAGGTTCTCAAAATTGCGGGCCTCAGGCATGCGTAAGAGGCGTTCATGCACCCAGCTGCCCGCTGGGATGGGCTTTAACGCGTACCCAATCGTCAGCCCGTAACGAATCACCGGCGCGTCTTGTGCGAAATCGATGAGCGCCACCTTATGCGCTTGCGGGACTTTGTTCACGAATACTAAGCCAGAGGGCAAAACCGTACCAGCTGGAAGCCCGCCATCGTTGCCGACGATCGCGACGTTATCGAGATCGTGCATTTTGATGAGATGGGGTTTGGGGTGTTGTTGATTGATTGTCATCAGTCTTCTTTTTTGTCAGCCAAGAGGCGGCACTTTGGTTACCATCGTTCGTTCTGAGTGTATCGTATTGCCTGCTACCAGAACAATGTATTGCCTCATTCAATCACAAACGCCCGTTGACCTCGTCGCCCTAGAGCCTGACTCATGAAAATTACCGAAATCCGCGAATCCACCCGTCCGATCAAGTCCAACATCCGAAACGCATATATTGATTTTTCAAAAATGACGTTGAGCTTGGTCGCCGTTGTCACGGATGTGATCCGAGACGGTAAACCCGTCATTGGCTACGGCTTTAACTCAAACGGGCGTTATGGGCAGGGTGCGTTGATGCGCGAGCGATTTATCCCTCGTGTGCTTGAAGCTAAGCCCGACTCGTTACTAGATGCGAAAGGTATTTTGTGTCCGCATAAAGTCTGGGCGACGATGATGAATAACGAAAAGCCTGGCGGGCATGGTGAGCGCTCGGTGGCGGTTGGCACGATTGACATGGCCGTTTGGGACGCAGTCGCCAAGATTGAAGGCTTGCCGCTGTATCAGCTGTTGGCTGAACGCTATGGCGACGGCAAGCCCAAGCGCGAGGTGTTTGTCTACGCAGCTGGTGGTTATTACTGGCCTGGACAAGGGCTTGAAGGCCTCACACGCGAGATGCAAAGCTATCTTGATCGTGGCTATTCAGTCGTGAAGAAAAAAATTGGTGGAGGCTCGTTGGCTGAAGACTGCAAGCGAATTGAAGCCGTTTTAAAGTTGCTTGGTCCAGGGCAGAGACTAGCCGTTGATGCGAATGGTCGCTTTGATTTGAAGACTGCGATTGAGTATGGCAAAGCCTTGACACAGTACGATTTATTTTGGTACGAAGAGGCTGGTGACCCACTTGATTTTGAGTTGCAGGCAGAGCTAGCCAATCATTATGACAAACCGATGGCGACAGGTGAAAACCTGTTTTCCATGCAAGATGCTCGTAATTTGATTCGTTATGGTGGAATGCGGCGCGATCGAGACTGGTTGCAGTTTGATTGCGCCCTCAGCTATGGTTTGGTTGAATATTTGCGAACGCTTGAGATGCTTAAAGAGTATGACTGGTCGCCCAAGCGCTGCGTGCCGCACGGCGGTCATCAGATGTCGCTCGCGATTGCCGCAGGCTTGGGCCTCGGGGGCAACGAAAGCTATCCCGACTTATTTCAACCTTATGGTGGGTTTCCGGACGGCGTCAAAGTCGAAAACAGCATTGTGACTTTGCCAGAATTAGTGGGTATCGGGTTTGAGGGTAAAGCCGATCTTTACGCCGAGATGAAAGCCTTGGCTAGTTAGGGACCAAAAACTGAATATGCTTTGCAGCATGCCTGTTTAGGTGCCAAAATGACAATGATGGCTGCTATTGTGAGAGCTTGTAGGCGGCTGCTGGTTAGCTCAAGCAAGCCATTGTGATCCCGAAGAAAGTTATTGCTTGGGCATCTCGTTAAATCGTTTGTTTTTTTGGATATTGGTATGCGGCTCACCCAACGCGGATTTTTGATTGCGGTTGCAATCTTGGTTGTCTTGAACCTGTTCGTCTATTTATGGTGGATGAATCGGCCAATCGTTGTACTGGCACCTGCTCAGATGAACCGTGAAATTGTGGCTGGGCTGCAAACAGAAAGTCAACGGCTTCAGCTGATTCTGGACGGCAGTTGCGAGAGCCCCGAACTGCAGTCGTTTAGGCGTGGTGAAATCGGCCCACTGGTGCGGCGAGAGCAAAGCGCGCCCTCTAATGTGCCACCACAAGCGCTCGGTCAACGGCCAGGTTCAGCCAGCACGCCAACGCCCATTGCCACCGCGAATACGCCAACGCCAGTCGCCTCAGCGACTCCGGGGCAGGTACCGCCCGCACCGGCCGTTACTGCCCCAACTGAACCGAGTGCCGCAGTGCTCCCGCAAGACAAACTGGTGGCCTTGCTTGATGCTGCAACGGTCCGTGTGTTGGTGTTTGACGCCAAGATGAAGTTTCTTGGGCACGGCAGTGGCTTTTTTATTGATACGAACGTGCTCGTGACAAATCGACACGTGATTGAAACAGGAAAGATTTTTGCCATTACGAGCACTCTCCTGGGAACTGAACCCTTGCCCGCCAAACTGGTGGCAGTCACCAAAGACTCTGACATCGCCAACCCAGACTTTGCCTTGCTCAAAGTCGAGCAAGTCCCGTCGGGCGTACGACAGCTTGCGATTGCCACGGACCCCCAAGTGCTACAGACGGTCGTCGCCGCTGGTTATCCTGGGTCGGATATTCGGGGCGACACCAACGTTGTGACGCCTAATACTGTGTTCTCGCAAGGCGAGGTCAGTGTCTTGCAGCGCCAGACCAATAATTTAGTACTGGTATTACATACGGCCAAGATGTCGACGGGTAGCTCTGGGGGGCCGCTGGTGAATCGTTGTGGCAACGTTGTTGGGGTCAATACGTTTATTGGCGCACGCGAAGATCAATTCACTGACCGTTCGTTGTATGCCCTGTCTGCGACTTCGTTGCGTGGATTTTTAGACCAGTATCGCCAGACGTATACCAAGATGTCGAGTGCCTGCACGTCAGAGCCTAAAAACTGAGCTTGCTTCAAGACAAAAATTACTGAGCCGACTGAACATGCAAACTCTTCCACTTATTACTAAGCGTACATTGATCGATGTCAAAGGGATCAATGGTCAGCCCATTTTTAGTTATTACCAGCAACTTGTAAGCTTGCTGCAGCGCGACCCAAGCGATCGCGGTCTGCCGGTTTTTTTTGCTGAACCGGTTGTCAATGCCATGCGAGGTGAGGTGGCATGGGTCACAAAACTTGAAGGTCCAATTCGCAGTTTTCATGAGTTGACGCCGGATGAGAAGCTACAGGTATCCTCCCAAATTAATAAAAAATGTCAGCAGGTGAGGGCGATTGCAGAAAAAGTTGGGTCGAGCGCAACCACCTCGTCAGCCTATGGTGCGCAGGCGTTGTTAGCGATGTTGTCGACCCCCGATGCGTTGGCTTCTATTTTTATGGTGGGCGAACAACTTGTGATTGCTCAGTGGGGTTGCGTGCCCTATGGCGATAAAGGCGGCGTGTTTGACTTAGATGCTCAATTTTCAAAGGCGTTTGCACCTGGCGCCAAAGTGATTGCGTCTGAAAATGCCGCACTGGCGTCAGCGGCGGTGGGGACTGGTTCGGGCAACTGGTGGCGTTGGCTCGTGCTTGCGTTGCTCAGCTTATTGTTGGTGGTGGGTTTGTTTCATAAACAATGGTTGGCCGTTATTTCACCGGGTCCAACGCTCGAAGTTGAAAACGGCTTGCGCACGCGGATCGCTCAGTTATGGGACAAGATCGGCGATAAAGCTGGTGTGTGTTTTCCACCAATCGCTCGTGTCGCGCCCGCCCCAGCGCCCGCGCTCACACCAGTGCCGATTGCAGCACCTACACCCGCGCCCGCGCCACTCAGTGTGCCTGCACCATCGGCGACGGTGAGTTCGGATGAAATTGATAAACGATTAGAACGTAGCGCAGTCACACAAGGAAAATTCGTCAATATCTCTTTGGCCTGGACCGATCGCGCTGATCTAGACTTGCTTGTGATCGAACCCAGTGGTGTCAAGATCAGTACGTATGATGACGGTGTGAGGCAATCGCCCAGCGGTGGTAGTCTCGACATTGATGCCAATATTTGCGAAGCGATGTCGGGTTGCGCTTACAGTGACGAGCCGATCGAAAATATCTCTTGGAATCAAAAGCCGCCAAGCGGTCGCTATGAGGTCAGAGTGGCGCTTTTTAGCGCGAATGAATTGATACAAAATCGTCGACCGATTCCGTTTACCGTCGTGGTGTCTTTAGATGGAAAAAAATCTAACTATGAGGGGGTCATCAATGTCAACGATATGGTCTGCACCCCTGATCGCTGTCGTACGAAAACGCCGCTCAACGTCACCAGTTTTACGATTCAATGAGTCGCGGTAGTGTGATCAATAAAGAGGCTTTGAGCGGCGGTCAGAACGTGAGCGGTAGTGACCGCGTGAACAAGAACAAGGCGCATCGGCTTACCGTTGCCAGCGTGCTGAACGCACTAAAGCCACAAACGGTACTGGATATCTGTTGTGGCGAGGGTTGGTTGCCCGGCGCACTCACGCACCCCGCACTGGTACACGGCATTGATTTTTACGCAGAGGCGCCTGCGGGCTATGCTCAGTTTCAAGCGGCTGACTTCAACCTAGGGATACCAGAGGCCTTTGGACAATACGATGCTGCGGTTTGTTGTGAGGCAATGGGTTATCTGCAAAATCCGGGGCTATTTTTGCAAAGCGTGCGCGCGCATTTGAAACCTGGTGCAACGTTTGTGTTATCCCTGCCAAATCCCAACTATGCCGGGGCGCGTATCAATCACCTCATCCAAGGGTTTCCACGCTCGTACTCTTGGTTTGCACAAAATACGGCAGTGGAGCCTCACATGCCTTGGCTCACCTTAGGCTTATTTCAACTTTGGTTATTGCTGGGGTTGAATGGCTTCACCGACGTGACTGTGCACGAAGTTGACGAACAAAAACCCCGACGCCAGTCTGAAAGACTCATTGGTTGGTTGATTAAGGGCTACGCTCGAAAAAAAATTAAATCGGCACAATCTGCTGCCGTCGCACAGCTTTGGCGTCAGGCATTGTCTGACCAGGTGGTGTACGGTCGGCAGTTAGTGGTTTCTGCTAAAGTGGGTGCACAGGTTGTGTGCTGAGGTGGATTAACACCAAAAGCTTTCATGCTGATCCTATTTGCAATACCTATTTTCGATTCAAGCTTTCAATGACAAACACAGCTAACCACTCTGCAGTCGATGTGTCACTTCCTTTGGCACAATTTATTCAAAACTGTCGCTGGAGCGATATTCCAGAGGTGGTGCGACACGAAGCGAAACGCTCGTTATTGAATTATTTTTCAACAGCCTTGTCGGCCTGTTTTGATCCAA
>JAIPCU010000144.1 GCA_021738045.1 Candidatus Methylopumilus sp.
TGATCGCGCTCGACAGCCTGTTTACAGGCAGTCAAAAAAACATCGCTGGCCTTGCTTCAAACCCAAACTTTAAGTTTGTGCAGCACGACGTGGTCGACCCCATCACTGTGCAAACCCTCGGCGTGTCAGGCCTAGACGAAATCTATAACCTCGCTTGCCCAGCGTCGCCAGTACATTATCAATACGACCCCATCCACACGATGAAAACCTCGGTGTTGGGTGCGTTGAATATGCTTGAGCTTGCACGCAGCACAGGTGCCAAGGTATTTCAAGCGTCAACCTCTGAAGTCTATGGCGACCCGTCTGTGCATCCGCAGCCTGAAGAGTACTGGGGCAATGTCAACACCATCGGTATCCGCAGCTGTTACGACGAAGGCAAACGCGCGGCTGAGACCTTATGGTTTGATTATCAGCGCGCATATAACCTGCGGATCAAAGTCGTACGCATCTTCAACACCTATGGCCCCCGCATGGCGGCCGACGATGGCCGTGTGGTCAGCAATTTTATTGTGCAAGCCTTACGCGGCGAAGACCTCACCATTTACGGCGACGGTACACAGACCCGCAGTTTTTGCTATGCCGATGATTTGGTTGAAGGCTTTATTCGTTTAATGAATTCGCCCGATAGCGTTGTGGGACCGATCAACTTAGGTAACCCTGGCGAGTTCACGATGATTGAGCTTGCAGAAAAAGTGTTGCGCCTAACGGGGTCAAAAAGCAAACTGATTCATATGCCTTTGCCACAAGATGACCCTAAACAGCGTCGCCCAGATATCAGTAAGGCAAAGCAGTATCTAGATTGGGAGCCTAAAGTTGCGCTTGAGCAAGGCCTTGAGCGCACGATTGCGTACTTTAAAGAGGCGATTGCTGCATGAGCGCACACGGCAACGGCCAAGGCAACACCAACACTTCAGCCAGCGCTGACGTGCGTTCAACCGGCAATGCGACTGACGCAAACTTTGCCGTTGTGATGCCGGTGTACGAAGATCAAGAAGCCTCAACCCGCTTGTTCAGAGAGCTTTTTGCCGAGTACGGTACCCGCGCCTACGTTGTAGCAGTTGATGACGGCTCAATCAATCAGCCAGTACAGATCGAAGCCCTGCAAAGCGCAGGTGTCAAAGGCGTCGTGATCACCCTTAAACGCAATGTGGGACATCAGCGCGCAATTGCTATCGGCTTGAATTACGTCGCCGAGCACATGCCCGACATGCCCTGCACAATCGTGATGGACTCAGATGGTGAAGACACACCCCAATCGATTCGCGAGTTGGTTGAGCCGATGCAGTCACCTAAGGTTGACGTCGTGGTCGCGCAGCGCAAAAGCCGTGTTGAAACTTTACGATTCAAAGCGTTTTACGTCGTCTACAAAGCCCTGTTTCAGTTTTTAACCGGTCGCAAAATCAGCTTCGGTAACTTCATGGCCTTAAAGCCGGCGGCACTTAAGCGCTTGGCTGCCATGCAAGAACTGTGGATGCACGTTGCCGGCTGTGTATTAACGTCAAAGCTGCGCGTGCAAACGCAACCGATTGACCGCGGCCCGCGTTTTGCCGGCAAAAGCAAAATGAATTTTGTAGGGCTGGCCTTGCATGGCTTTAGAGCGTTAATGGTTTTTGCTGAAGATGTGTTGGTACGCGTGGGCATTATCTGTGCGTTTGTGGCGTTGTTTACTGTGGCAGCTAGCGTGTTGGCCATTGGATTAAAGCTTGCTGGCTTTGCGACGCCAGGTTGGTTTTCAGTGGCCTTGGGGATTTTGCTGTTGGTGTTTTTACAAACCGGCGCACTCACCTTGATGACCTTGATGCTGACGGGCGTTGTGCGTGCCGGGGCACCTAATCAAATCGACTACCGTGCTTATATTGATGTCGTTAAGCATGCCGACTAGCACGCTGCGCGGTAAAGTCGCAGCCTTGCTTGCACAGCAGTCAGTCAGGTATCTGATCAATGGGCTGGCCGCCACGGCCGTGCACTTTGCAGTGCTGACTTTCAATCTAAAAGTCTTAGGGTGGGGCTCAGCGGGTGTCGCTAATATGGTGGCCGCAGTCTTTGGCATTGCTGCATCGTTTTTAGGCAGTAGATATTTTGTTTTTCAAGGCTCATTAGAACCTTTGTTTAAACAGGTGTATCGCTTTATTTTTTTATACGCTGCGATTGCCTTGCTGCACGGTGCGCTGATGTACGTGTGGGCTGATCACTACCAGCTCAACTATATTGCTGGTTTTGTGGTGGCTACAGGTATGCAAGTGTTATGCAGCTATTGGGGCAATAAGCGCATGGTCTTTAAAGTATGAAATATTTGAAATTTATTACGGCGACGGCGATGTATACGCTGCTGTTACTCGCTATCTATGTTCTACATGTGCGTTATGTGCCTGTTAACGTAGTGTTCTATAGCGCGATTTTAGATGCTGTACTCGCAACGATTTTGGCAGCCACTTTGATTGCGACCGTTCGCTGGTTCAAAGTGTTCACTCGTTTCGAAACCTTACAGCTTTGTTGTATCTGGTTGCTGCTAGGCTATTCATTTGCGATCTCAGTGCCTACAGTCATTGATCGCTCACTCTCGTTTTATATTTTAGAAAAACTACAACAGCGTGGTGGCGGTATCAAGCTTGATGCCTTTGATCAAGTGTTTACCCAAGAGTATGTCAAAGAGCACCGCTTGGTGGATGTGCGCTTAACTGAACAACAACAGTCTGGCACGGTTGAGATCAAAGACGGTTGCGTGAAGCTCACGGCTTGGGGGCAAACGATTGCGAGTAGCAGCCGATATTTTCGTGCGCATTTTCTGCCTAAGCAGCGTTTGCTGATGGGCAAGTATTCTGATGACTTAACCGATCCGTTTAGAAATAGTGTTGAGCGGGTGGATTATCGGTGTCAGTAGCGTAGTCATGTTGAGAAAAGCAGGGCTTTAAGCTTTCGGTAAGCGATTTTCGCTGCGGGGGTCATTTCGAACCCCCTAAAAGACCGAAGATTGTTTGAACTCGATACGCACCATCTCATGGCCTGTTAAAGGCTCATACCTCTTTTTATTGCTCGGCTTACTGTTGTGTTTGAACAATACGTGGGTGAGCTATTCGTTTTGGGTTGACGAGCTGTTTTCAGTCACTACGGCTGAACTGCCGCTGTCAGAGCAGTGGCGTGCAATGCTAAGCGATGTCCACCCACCGCTCTATCAGATCCTATTGAAATGTTGGATTCTGTTGGTGGGCAACAGCGAGCCTGGTGTGCGCCTACTCAGCTTGCTGCTGACCCTAGCCGCGCTCTTGAGGCTCATACAGTGGTCGGCAAAGTTAAGCCCCTGGGCGCAGTGGGCGGTCATCACAATCTTCTCTACAAGTTTTCTTTTTGCCTTTTACGCGCAAGAGGCTAGATCCTATGCGCTCAATCTCTACCTTGCAACTTTGCTCACGACCGCTTTTATAGATTTCGATGGGATTAGCAAGCGGTCACTCATAAAAATTGTGGCACTCGCCTTTTTATTGTCGCTATCTCATTACTTTGGCTTGTTGTTATCAGGCTCGATCCTTCTCGTACTGATGTTTAGCGCAAAGAAAAATATCCGAAATATCGTAACGATTATCACCGGCGGCCTACTTTGCCTAGTTTGGCCACTCATTCACTTGGCTAACGGGTTACGCTCACACGTCGCTTGGATTGTGGTCGATGGGCCGCTCGACACCCTGCGAATATTCTTCAGGGCAGTGATGCCCCTAGAGAGTTCAACGCTTATTCTGGGTGCGGCGCTCATCACAATAACGTTCATTCTTCTGGCGATGTTCAAGCAAGTTCGTAGTCAGTCAAAAATTGATGAGGCGCGGCCGACTTTACTTAAATTAGCGCTCGTACTTTTAGTCATACTTGTATTCGTCATGACTCTTGATCTAATGAACCCGATATCTACAGAGCGAAACTTTATCGTTTTACTGCCGATGGTTGCGATGATCGTAGGTTGCATCACCGACCTATTGACGAAGCAGGGTCAGTCACGTTGGTGGCTACTCATCTGCATCGCATTGGTTAGCAGTTGGTCTGCTGTGAACTTATCGAAGTCTTATACGCTGATGTCTTTAAAGTGGGGCCCACAGCAGAACTGGAAAGCCACAGCGCAATATGCCATTGACCATGCTTCAGAAAACAAAAAAATTTATTATTTTCGCAATAGCGATTCTGAAGAGGTTGAGCGAGTTTTTAACTTTTATATTAAAAAGCTTTCTGACAACAAACTGTCCGCCGAGCGCCTATACATTTCACAAATTTCCACGGTGCCGCGACCTGCCCTATTAATTTTTGGGCACACAAATCAAAATGACGTGAACGCAATCGTTCGAGAAAATCATTTGAAGCCAGATAATGTGTACTACCCAACGCAAAGCCTCGGCAGCACGAGCGGGGTGATTTCGTTTCCGTAGGCGTCATCAGCGACTGTGATAATTAGCGCCAATCTACTGACTCAATTCTGATCCCAAGCCTTCGTCCATCGCCACCCATGCCAAAGTTTCTGGGTACAAAGCAACGTTGAATCTTGAGTTCAATTTGATAGTCATCGGGTGTGGCGGTCTTGCCTTCAGGCAGATCAAGCTCAAGACTTTGCGGGCCAGTCTTATTTAAAACAAAGTCTTTCGTTAGCAGCAAACGTTGGTCGTACCAGAGGGTAAAGCTTCCATTTAGCGGCCTCTTCACAACATCAGGTTGTGTCGTGGCAAGATTCAATACCAACCCCGTGGCGCCAACGGGCACGTCTAACAGGTAGCGGCCAGAGGTCCAGCCGTCGCGCTCGAGACGGCGCGTTTCTAAACATTGAATATCTGTGTTGAACGGAATGCGGTTCAGTGATTGATAGGCCTCTTTTGCAATGAACAAAAAGGCCAAACTGAGACAGATCATCAGAACCCTTGGCTGACCCAGCCAGTTGAATATCCGTTTGATCGACGCGCTACCTTCATGCGAGCCAGAAAGCGCTTGATTTCTCTCTTGTAAAACCGAACTCGAAGCCGAAGCCGAAGCCGAACTCGGCACGTGAGCCTCAACCCACGCATACATTAACGCGACGAAGCACGCGGCAAGTAGCAGATTTTCGCGAACCAGCATCGAGTGCGAAAACAGATTGCCGCCAAACACTGCAATAAGCGCAACGAGAGCTGGGATTAACACACGCTTATCCGTTGCCCTAAAAATAGGGTACAGCAACAGCACCACAAAGGCGCCAAATCCTAACAGGCCGTTCTCAACCAGAGTTTGTAAAAAATAATTGTGCGCGTTCTCGCCATTTTGCTCGACGCTCAAAAACAGAGATTGCGTGAGCTCATGATTTGCGGATTGACGGTAAAACTCGCTTTGCCCGAGGCCCGCAAACGGGAACAAAGCAAACATCCTAAAGGCCGCCAAATAGACTTCAGGTCGGTACGACAGTTTTAAATTCAACGTGTGTAAATCAGGCAGATTAAACTTTTGGACAATCAAACTTAATAAGCCTGCCCAGCCATCAGCAAAAAGTAGAATACTCAAAACAACCAGAGCTGTTAACGCGCAAATGCCCAACAATGTAGGTTTGAAATACTTTGTATGCCGACACAGCCACACTATTCCGGCTAGCACCAAACAAAAAACAGCCAAGGCAAAGGTTGCTTTGGATTTACTCAAAAATAAAACGAATCCGCAAAGCGGGATGATCAAGGCAACTACAGCCACTCGTAGCGACAAACTTCGCTTGAAATATAAATACCCGAGTAAGCCGATGACTCCCAACAGCATATGGGCAGCAAAGGCATGGAGATCTGGTTGAAATCCAACCGCCATAAAACCAAAGCGATCGAGTCTGAAATTTAATTGACTGTCGTTGAGCCCAGCACCAAAAGCAGATTGCCGCCAACCCACCAAGGCGGCGATCACTAGTCCCGCAATTAAGGGTAAAAAAATCACATCGTTTCGATTAGGCATGCTTTTTAACGCAGGCACCAACAAAGCCATCAGTAAAAACGCACCGCCGTAGGCTGCCCAGTCAAGCAAGGGGCGATAGTCATCGTGCCAGCCGAGCGTGCGCAGATGCATCAAGTTATACAGCAACGCTTGAAATGTGAAGGGCGAGGCTGACTGATGCAAGTTACGGCCAATGGCAATCGCAACAGAAATTGTTAAGATCACCATCACCAAGCCCGCAGGCCATGCCATTGCCAGCTGATCTTTCAAGCGCCTTTTTTGCCAAAGGCAATTGGCCACTACACCTAACAACAATCCTGCAACCAAATCAAGCCCAGAGCCCGAGACGTCTTGTATGCGCCCATAGCCGGTATACAGTTGAAATTGCCACGCAAAAGTAGGCAGCAAGGGCAATGCAAATACACACGCAGCAATTGCGAACCGTATACTGATCGCGGCTATAACGAACCCAAATACTAGGCAGAGAGCGGGCGTATTAATACGGTAATACGGGACTAAATCCCTGATAGCGCCATACTGGTTACACACCAGTAACAACGCCACAACAATACAAAGCACTAAGCCTACGCGAGATAGCCAAGACGCGATCGCGCTAGGTCGAAAGGCGTCGATCGCCTCAGACAAACGCATCATCAATCGAACACGCTCGCGTTTGCAAGCGGCATGCCAGCTTGATCTTTAGGCGTCAATATCGGGCCTAACTCACCCAAAGCCGCTAAGGGCCACTGAATAGAAAGTGCGGGGTCGTTCCATAACAGACAGCGCTCGGCTGTTGGCGAATAATAACCAGTCGTTTTATACATAAAGTCAGTGCTATCACTGAGCACTAAAAATCCGTGCGCAAACCCTGGTGGTATCCAGAGCTGTCGCTTGTTCGCAGCACTTAAGTGCGTACCTGCCCAGTGACCAAATTGCGGGTGACCTCGTTTGAGGTTGACACACACATCAAACACTTCGCCCTGTGTGACGCGAACAAGCTTGCCCTGAGGCTGTTCAACTTGATAGTGCAAGCCCCTGAGTACGCCTTTTTTGCTTTGACTATGGTTATCTTGCACAAAGTGCACACTTAAACCCGTTGCGCTTAAAAAATCACGCTCGTTAAAGCTTTCAAAAAAAAAGCCACGCTCATCACCAAACACTTTTGGCTCAAGAATCAAAACGTCAGACAAGGCTGTTGGGGTGACGGTAAAAGGCAAAAGGGCACTCCAATGCAAAATAGAAAGCTAAATTAGCGTTTCAGTAAATTTAATAAATACTGGCCGTAGTTAGTCTTTATAAACGGCTGCGCTAAACGCTCAAGCTGCTCAGCTGAAATCCATTTTTGTGCGTAGGCGATTTCTTCGGGGCAAGCAACTTGCAAGCCTTGGCGCTTTTGCAGGGTGGCGATAAAGCTTGACGCCTCAAGCATGCTGTCGTGGGTGCCGGTATCTAGCCAGGCAAAGCCGCGCCCCATGATTTCAACATTTAACTGGCCCAATTCAAGATAGCGCCGGTTCACCTCAGTAATTTCTAATTCGCCCCGTGCGCTAGGTTGAATGCTTGCTGCAATATCGCACACTTGTTCATCATAAAAATACAGCCCCGTTGCTGCATAGTTGCTTTTGGGTACTAGGGGTTTTTCTTCAATACTGATGGCGCGCTGATTTTTATCAAATTCAACGACTCCGTAGCGCTCAGGATCGGGTACGTGATAAGCAAAAATAGTCGCAGAGCCAGTTTGGGCATTGGCGTTTTGCAACTTGCGCACTAAATCGTGACCATAAAAAATGTTGTCCCCTAAGATGAGGGTGCTTGGGCTATTGCCGACAAAGTTTTTGCCCAAAATAAAGGCTTGGGCAAGCCCGTCGGGGCTTGGCTGCACCACATATTCAAAGCGCATGC
>JAIPCU010000145.1 GCA_021738045.1 Candidatus Methylopumilus sp.
TTTTTCAGACCGATCGTTTAATCGATCTTTGGCTGTCCGAAGATATCGGCTCTTGTGACCTGACCGCACAACTCATGATTGATGAAGACGCGGTAGGCACGTTTCATATGAACGCCCGCGAGCCGATGTACATTGCCGGCATCGATGTCGCCGCACGAATCTTTACCCGTTACGATGCCGCACTGACCGTCACCAAACTCGCCAAAGATGGCGACAAGGTTGAAAAAGGCACCAGAATTTTGACCGTATCAGGCCCCGCTCGCAGCATTGTGACTGCCGAGCGCCCTGCACTGAACATATTGCAACGCCTGTGTGGCATCGCCACTGAAACCGCCCGCTACAACGCCGAGATCGCTGGCACAGGCGCACGTTTAATCGACACCCGTAAAACGACACCAGGGCTGCGCATGCTTGAAAAGCACGCAGTTGCCTGCGGTGGTGGCTTGAATCATCGTCTGGGTCTCGATAACGGCGTCATGCTCAAAGACAACCACATTGCGGTGGCGGGCAGTATCGGCAAAGCTGTGGCGCGCGCCAAACTCAAGCTGCCTATTCTGACCAAGATTGAAGTCGAATGCGACCGCTTTGAACAGGTTGAAGAGTCTTTAGCGGCTGGTGCCGATGTCATCATGTTGGATAACATGTCGATTGCCGACATGACCACGGCAGTTAAGTTTGTTGCGGGTCGAGCAAAAATTGAAGCCTCGGGTGGTATCAGCATCGCGACGATTCGTAACGTGGCACTGACTGGCGTGGATTACATCTCAACCAGCAAAATCACTCAAGCTGCACCTGCAGTTGATATCGGCTTAGACGAATAAGCAGGCGTTGCATGGCAAGCGGCAACTTCTTTTTTGTTGTCGGCCCCAGTGGGGCTGGCAAAGATAGCCTGATTGATGGGGCGCGGCAGCAGCTCGACCCCGCTCAGTTCATTTTTGCCAAACGCACAATCACCCGACCGGCCGACTCGGGCGGTGAAGCCCACCAAGCGTGCACGCAGTCTGAGTTCGCTCAGCTTGAGCAGCAGGGTAAGTTTTTAATCACTTGGCAAGCACACAACCTTTCGTATGGCCTGCCTAGCTCATTACTTGAGGCTCTTGCTGCCGGACAACACGTCATTGCAAACGGCTCGCGTGCAATGGTGGCGCAACTCAACGAGCGCGTGCCAAATTTAGTCGTGATTGAAATCGGCGCACCGCCCGAGATTCTGGCGCAGCGACTCTCGCAACGTGGTCGCGAATCTGCCGCCGATGTCGCCAAACGCTTGGCGCGCAAGACCGAGCCTTATCCTGAAAGCACCCGCGTACTGCGCGTCACCAATGATCAAACGCCTGCGATCGGTGTAAGCCGCTTTGTCGCTACGCTCTACACACAACTTGGGCAAGCTCCTGCACCTCTTGGGTCGTTGTATAAAAAAATTGCAGGGTTCGCGCTTAGCGAAACCGAATATCGTCCCTTGCTGGCCGCTATTCATCAAAAACAATACTCTGGAGCCGAGCTCGAAGCTTTTTTAATTGCCTGCACACAACAGTTATCAGACAATGAACTGATTGCGATGGCGCGATGCCGTAGCGAACTCATGCCACGCATTTCGTGGGGCCGCGACATGGTGGTCGATAAGCACTCGCTTGGCGGAATACCTGGCAGTCGTGTCACGATGGTGGTGATTCCGATTGTGGCTGCGCACGGATTACTCATCCCAAAAACATCTTCGCGTGCCATCACCTCGGCAGCAGGCAGCGCTGATGCGATGGAGGTTCTTGCAAAAGTCGACCTGACTCCCGCACAACTGAAACAATGTGTCGCGCAGACCAATGCCTGCATCGCCTGGAACGGCAAGCTGAATCATTCGGTCATTGATGACGTGATGAACGCAATCACTCGCCCCCTGGCACTTGATACGCGACGCTGGTCGGTGGCTTCGATTCTGTCAAAAAAATATTCAGCTGGTGCGACTCACGTTGTGATTGATATTCCGTATTCAAATGGCGCCAAGGCCAAAACTCAAGCCGCGGCAGAAGAACTTGCTCGACTCTTTGAAATGGTGGGTGCGGCCTTAGGGCTCGTCGTCAAGGCGTTTGCCACAGATGGCCACACACCGATCGGACGTGGGATCGGCCCCGCGCTCGAGGCGCGCGATGTGTTGCAGGTGCTTGACCGCGACCCGCTAGCGCCTAGCGATTTACTAGAGAAGTCACTGTTTTTTGCTAGCCAGATCCTAGCACTTGACCCAGCGGTCGGCAGCGTTGCCAACGGCCGGGCCCGCGCACTCGAACTGCTCAACAGTGGTGCTGCAAGCACCACCATGCAAGCAATCATTGCAGCTCAAGGTGCTCAGCCACGACTCGTTTGGTCAGACGTGCTGAAACACGAAGTTCGTGCACAACACAGTGGTCGCGTAAAAGCCATTGATGGTTTTGTCATTTCAGGGCTTGGGCGTTGCGCCGGCGCCCCTGCCGACCACCTCGCCGGCGTTGATCTGGCGTGTGGTTTGGGTGCAGAAGTCAGTGCCGGAGATTTACTCTATGTCTTGCAAGCGAGTGATCAAGAAAAGCTCGCGCAAGCCGCCGCGCTTGCGCAGAGTGACTGCGGCTACCGCCTGAGCTGAGGCGGCTTACTCTCCAAATCCCTTAGACACAATCACTTCAACCAAATTCGGCACACCACTGGCCATTGCTGCCTTCAGCACCGCCGATAACTGCGCTGGATCTGTCACGGTTTGCGATGACATCCCCATGTTTTTTGCTAAGCCCGCAAAATCGATTGGTGGATCATTCATATCCATTGCAACGAACGCATCGGTGCCGCGCATCGCAAGTAATCGTTCTTTAATAATGCGATAGCTGCGATTATTGATGATCACATAAGTGATGGGCAGACGCAGATGAGCGGCGGTCCAGAGCGACTGAATACTGTACATCGCGCTACCATCGCCAATCGTGGCCACGATCGGACGCCCGGGTTGCGCTAGGCTCACGCCGACAGCACCTGCCATGCCAAACCCCAAACCACCGCTCGCCAAGCCGTAATACGCTTTGGGATTATCCATGGGTAGCATCGCGGCAATCGCGGGCGAGGCCGTCAGGGTTTCATCTACAACGATCGCATCTTTAGGCAACACATCCACCAACTGACTGACCAGATAGCGTTGGTCAATCGGATTAGATTTTGCTGCCGCAGAAAACTCTTCGCGGGTCTTGTCGCGTTTTGCTGACCAGTTATTGGCGCTCAAGGCTTTCACGCGTGCGCTTGCTGCCTTCGCGTAGTCGGCGCTGCGCGCTGCGCGCAACACCGGCAGCAACGCCAGTAATGTTTCTTTGACATCTGCACGTACGGCAGTTTCTGTTGAATAATTTTTACCGAGTTCCCACTCGCGCTCGGTGATATGCATCACAGGCATTTCAGGTGGCAAGGGCTCGACCGTGCTCATCGGCGACATGCGAAGCAGATCGGCACCGAGGCACAGCAAGAAGTCGTACTGTTCAAGAATCGAACGCACTTTTTTCTGATTGCGCGACAGATCACCCATGCAGGTTGGGTGCGAGGTCGGGTAACGCGCGTTATAGCCAACAGACTCTTGGTACACAGCAGCACCGAGCAACTCAGCAAGCTCGCAAGCCTCGTTAAAAATACCGGCGTTTGCGATTTCACGACCAGCAACAATCACAGGATTTTTTGCAGCTAGCAAACGTTCGGCCAGCGCCTTAAGCGAGGCATCGCCCGGACGCACCGCTGCGTCAATCACCGTTGGAAAACCAAATTCAATTTCGGTTTCTTCGTCGAGCACCGAGCCTGGCAAACTAATAAACACCGGGCCCATCGGCGGCGTGCGAGCAATCTTGGCAGCGCGACGCACAATGCGCGGCAAGTCTTCAAGCCGGGTCACTTCAAAGGCCCACTTCACCAACGGCGCCACCATCGGCACCAAAGGCTCATACAACAAAGGCTCTTGCAGGCCATAGCCCACTTCATACTGACCCGCCGTAATGATGATGGGCGAGCCCGAGAACTTAGCCGAATAAATCGCCCCCATCGCGTGCCCTAAGCCGGGCGCGCAATGCAGGTTACAGGCCACCAGTTTGTTCGACGCGCGCGCAAACCCATCGGCCATCCCAACCACAATCGACTCTTGCAGCCCCAACACATACTTCAGCTCTGGAAACTGTGGCACCGCCTCCATAATCGCAAGCTCGGTTGTACCGGGGTTGCCAAACATATGGGTGACGCCCTCATCGAGCAACAATTTGATGAAGGCCTGACGACCAGTAAGTTTTTGCATTGCCATGGATCAATCTCTGTCTGTGTGGGTTGAAAACTTAACTGCGCTTTTGCAGGGCAGGCGTTCGAAGAAAGTATCGAAGCGCCGACGCTGTCAATTTAGATTTAACGATAACCAGCAACCAGCGCGACTGGGCGCTAGATACTGGGTACAGTATGAACTTACGGCTTTAAACGACCCGTTTGAATATAAAAATCGCGCTCTTTCATCGCTGCGGCATGAATGTCAGCTGCAACATTAGTCGACTTGGCAAAACTGGCATCCGTATAGGCCCCTAAGCGTCGAAACTCAGCCATCATCTCAGGATTTTGCAAGGCGGTTTGAATCATTGCGGACAAGTATGCCTTGCGGTCAGCAGGAGTGCCTTTAGGCACTACCGCAAAACGCATAATGTTCCAGACGAATTGCTTCGCACCAAAGATCTCGTTGAAGGTCGGAACGTCTTTCATGTTGAAGACACGCTCTGCGCTTGCAACCGCGATCGGCACCAATTGCTTGGCCTGTAAGTAACTTTCAAATTCGCCGTAAAAGCCTTGCGCGACATCAACGTTACCGCCAATCAAGGCGACGATTCCAGGCTTACCGCCCTGAAACGGTACGCGTAAAAATTTGGCCCCTGTTTGTGCTTCGAGCTGATCCAAGAGGTATTCCCACATTGACCCTGGCACCACTGCCGCGCGCACTGTACCTGGTTTATCTTTTGCAGCCTGGAGGATTTCTTTGGCAGTCTTACCCTTAAAAGGTCCCTCTGTACCAGCCACCCAAGCTAAAGCGTCGCTATTAATGTAGGCAATTGACTCAACATCGGCGAGCGACCATTTGCCAGGCGCACGCAAAATCGCATCCCCCCAGAAATTGCTCGCTAAGATCCCAACCGTATAGCCGTCAGGCTTAGCCTGCGTTGCCAGATACGCGTGCCCAACCATGCCTGCACCGCCAGCACGGTTGTTGACCAAGACTTTATCGCCGCTCGCTTTTTCAACAAACTTTGCCAAAATACGCGCAGTCAAATCCATGCCACCGCCAGCCGGATACACGACGGTGTATTCGATCGGCTGATCCGGAAATCCTTTGGGCTTGAGTTTTGCCAGCGCAGGATCCGTTTGTGCGAAGGCACCAAAGCTAAGTGCTGCCAGTAGGCCAGCGAGTACTGTTGAGATCGTTTTCATTTATAAGTCTCCGTGAGGTTGTTTCGACTTGCGTTTTAAAAATACCAAGGCGGCCAAAATTAAGCTGCCAACAATCAACACCGCCGCGATCGGTCGGTGGGCAAAAATCATCAAACCATCGGGCGACATCACCATTGACTGCCGCAACGACTGCTCAAGCATCGGCGCCAGTACAAAGGCGATTAAGAACGGCGAAAACTCGTATCGCAGCTTGCGCAACACATAGCCCACAATACCGAAGCCAATCATCACCCACAAATCAAAGATATTTTTGTTGGCCGAGTAGGTGCCTACAATCGACAACAACAAAATCAACGGAAACAATACCCGATACGGGATACGCAGACACTGCACCCACAACCCCACCAACGGTAAGTTTAGTAGCAACAAGAATACATTGCCAACGTACAGACTGGCGACTACGCCCCAAAACAAGTCAGGGCGTTGCGTAATAAACATGGGGCCCGGCTGTACGCCTTGCATCACCAAGGCGCCTAGCAATAAGGCTGTGACGGCATTGCCGGGGATGCCTAGCGTAAACAAGGGAATCATGCCGCCCGAGACAGCAGCGTTGTTGGCCGCTTCGGGGCCCGCCACGCCTTCGATTGCCCCTTTGCCAAAACGCTGGGGGTCTTTGGCTATGCGGCGCTCGAGCGTGTAGGACACAAACGAGGCCGTCACCGGCCCACCACCTGGCACAAGCCCCAGAAAAAATCCTAAGAAACTCCCACGCATCATGGGCTTCCATGAAGCCTTCCAATCGGCAAAAGTAGGCCAGAGCCCTTTGATTTTTTCGGCAAGCATCTGATTTTTTACGATCGTTTCGCAATTCATCAGGATTTCAGATACGCCGTATAAACCGATCACCACAGACAAAATCTCAATGCCCGCAGACAGATTGACCGTGCCCAGGGTAAAGCGATCTTGCCCGTTCACGATATCCATGCCAACAATCGCGCCCAAGAACCCCAGCGCGATCATCAACACCCCTTTGAGTGTTGAGCCACCAATCATGTAAAGCGTACACACCAGACCCAACACCATCAACGCAAAATTTTCAGGTGGGCCAAATTTAAGCGCAACGGAGGCCAGCAAGGGCGAAAAAAATGTCAGGGCCACCAAAGATAAGGTACCAGCCACAAACGAGCTAATCGCGGCCATCCCCAGGGCTGCGCCGGCGCGACCTTGCTTGGCCATCGCGTGCCCATCTAAGGCTGTCACGACAGACGCAGCCTCGCCTGGGATATTCACTAAAATCGAGGTGGTCGAACCGCCGTACATGGCGCCATAAAAAATAGCGGCAAGCATGCCAAGCCCTGCAACGGCAGACAGCTGAAACGTGACCGGAAGCAACAAGGCCAAGGCGGCCAACGGGCCAATCCCGGGCAAAACGCCGACGAGTGTGCCAACAATGCTGCCGAGCAAGCAGAAATAAAGATTTTCGGCGGTAAACAATACCGAAAACCCCATCATCAAGCCATTGATCGCGTCCATCACCACCCCCAGGGGCCGCGTGGCAAATTCATGCCCAGCAAACGCCCAAATACCAGCATCACGACCGCAACCGAAACCACGGTAATGGTCAACGACTCGATCAGGCGCGAGCGTTCTACCGTTTGTAGCAACACAAATGTAGTCAACGCGCTTGACACCGCAAAACCTAAATAGGGCAACGTGGTTGCCATGGCAATCAACCCTGCGACGACGCCGCAAATTCGGCCAAGCGCCGCTGCGCGTGGCCAATCTGGCTTGAGCACTGCCTCTTTTGATCCTTTGAACAGCAAGCCCAATCCGCAAACGGTGATGAGCGCGCCACAGATAAACGGAAAGAAACCACTTTCAGGCCCAAACGACCCGGTTAACCCAAGCGACCAAGAGTTGACCATGGTGGCCAGACCGAGCAGACACCACAACACATTTAAGATGCGTTCAAACATCTGCGGTACCACCCGGCATCTTGTCCCCAAAATTATTATGTACTACGCCAGCTTTTGATGCGCTGGCTTATTTTTACGCTGAATCGCACGACGCAAGCATTATCGGTTCGGCCCCGCTAACCCTTAGCAGCAGCTATTGCAGACCAACTTGCTAGCTTTCTCTGTTCAAACCCCCGCTAACGACTAGCTATGTCCGTTTGTAGACCTACTACTCATGGCTAGCGATGCCGTTTACACACCTGCTAACTTCTTAAACGTTGCCCCATCGAGGCCGAGTTTACTGCAAGCGGCAACCATTTCTTGCCAAGTATTATCATCCACCGGCACGCCGTTGGCCAGGCGCTCAGCGCGTGTCAGACGCTCGGGTTCACCAGCGATGCGCACGCCATCGGTACCGGCTTGGGCA
>JAIPCU010000146.1 GCA_021738045.1 Candidatus Methylopumilus sp.
TTTATGGTGTTGTGGTTCACCTTTGCCTACCTGCCAATTGCGCACATGGTTTGGTTCTGGCCCGGACCAGACGACATCAAAGACGCTGCCTCGCTTGAAGCCATGAGCGCAAAAGCTGGCTGGTTATTTCAAAAGGGAGTACTGGACTTTGCAGGTGGCACCGTGGTGCACATCAACGCTGCGATTGCTGGTTTAGTGGGCTCGTTCGTGATTGGTAAACGCTTGGGCTTTGGTAAAGAGTCTATGAAGCCACACAACATGGTCCACGTCATGATTGGTGCTGCGCTGCTATGGTTTGGCTGGTTTGGCTTTAACGCCGGCTCAGCGCTTGAGGCCAACGGCACAGCTGCATTAGCCTTCGCCAATACCTTACTTGCCACCGCAGCTGCCGTGTTGGCCTGGACGTTTGCAGAATGGATCTTGCGTGGCAAACCTTCTCTGTTAGGCGGCGCTTCTGGCTGCGTCGCTGGCTTGGTTGCTGTCACACCTGCCGCTGGTTTTGTCGGTCCAATGGGCGCTCTGGCGATCGGTGCTGCGGGCGGATTCATCTGTATCTGGGGCGTCAGTGGCTTAAAGAAATTATTGGGTTCAGATGACAGCTTGGACGTGTTTGGTATTCACGGTGTTGCGGGGATTTTAGGTGCCTTGCTAACCGCCGTGTTCGCAGCACCACAGCTAGGTGGCACTGGGATCTACGACTATGTTACGAACGCGGCAGCGGCTGACTATTCAATCGTTGGTCAGCTCTTGGTTCAAGGTCAAAGCGTCTTAGTCACTCTGGTGTGGTCTGGTGTGGTGGCTTATATCGCCTTCAAGATTGCAGACTTAGTGTTCGGTTTACGTGTGCCTGAAGATCAAGAGCGTGAGGGGTTGGATATCACTTCACACGGCGAATCGGCCTACGAAAGCTAACGGGCTAAAGGCAATGGATAGCGAGTCTCAATAAAGCCTGATCGTCAACACAACCCCTCCAATCGGGGGGTTTGTGTTACGTTTCAATGACTTATTTGAAATATTTTTTTGCAATTAATAAAAAATGACAGACTTTTTTATCATTTTGTTGCACAATTAGCTGTGTCTAGGCTGCTAAGTTGATTTATGTGAGGGGGCCCCCTCAGTCAATACTAGACATTCATCAAACTCCGGAGAAAACTATGTCAGATGTAATTAATAACGGCGTCAAATTAGTTGGCGAAACAATGTTACCCGGCGCAAGCCTGTTGCTAGACGGCAACCTCGTTAACGGCGCAGCCCACGTTGCAGCTGGCGCAGCTGCTGCAGCTTTCGTGGCTCCTTGGGCCGTGTTATTGGTCGTCGCTGACTCGTTCTCGAAGTCGGTCTCGGGCAAAAACCTCTGGGATCATATCAATGTCAGCAAAAAGGCTCCTGAAGCCGAAGTCGTTGCTGCCTAAGATTTGACTGCACGATCCTGAACGAAGAAATGCCCCGCTCGCGGGGCGTTTTTATTTGACCTCAATCAGTTACCAAGCAAACGCCAGTCGTGTACCTTCATCGATCGCACGCATCGCATCTAACTCTGTCGCCACGCGCGCACCACCAATCAAATCTACATGCGAGACTGCGCCGGTCAGTTCACTCGCTAACCCTTGCTCAGAGTCCTGCCCTGCACACAAAACAATGGTGTCAACGTCTAGCACATGCGGCTCACCGTTCACGCTGTAGTGCAAGCCTTGATCATCGATCTTGTCGTAGGTACAACCTGCCACCGCAGTCACACCACGTTTGGTGAGCTTAGTGCGATGGATCCAGCCCGTACTCTTGCCTAAACGTGCTCCCGGTTTTTTTGTGCCTCTCTGTAACATCACCACTTTGCGCTGAGAGTCTTCGGCGACGCTCGCTTGCAAACCTCCCGCAGAGCTAATGCTTGGGTCAACACCCCAAGCCTTCAAAAATTGTTGTGTCGTCTGTGTGCCTTCGTGCGCTGAAGTGAGCAACTCCGCAACGTCGTGACCGATTCCTCCGGTGCCAATGATTGCCACGCGCTCACCCACTTGCACTCGGCCAAGGATGACATCGCTATAACTTACGACCTTCGCGTGCTCAACCCCCTTGATCGTTGGGGTTCGTGGCTTGATCCCCGTCGCGATCACGATGCGTTCAAACCCCTCGCTTGCAAGCGTTGACGCATCTACGCGTTGCTTAAGATGGACATTGACGCCTGTGGTGCTCAGGCGCTTTTTAAAATATCGAACCAGCTCAGCAAACTCTTGTTCTTTTCCGGGTATGCGTCGAGCTAAGTTCAATTGCCCCCCTACCTCACCGCTCGCTTCAAATAAGTGAACCTGATGGCCGCGCTCGGCTGCGGTAATCGCGCACGCCAAACCCGCGGGCCCTGCCCCAACCACAGCAACCTTCAGAGTCTTTTGTGGCGCCGGTGCCGTGAACTCGGTTTCATGGCACGCTTGAGGGTTCACCAAACAAGACGCAATCCGATCGGTAAAAATATGATCCAAGCACGCTTGATTACAACCAATGCAGGTATTAATTTCATCGGTCCGCCCAGTTGCCGCTTTCACCACAAAGTCTGGATCCGCCAAAAATGCGCGTGCAAGCGAAACTAAATCTGCCTGCCCCTGTTGAAGAATATCTTCAGCAATTGAAGGCATATTGATGCGATTCGAGGCCACGACCGGAATCGCGACGACTTTTTTGAGTCGAGCTGCGGCAAACGCAAAGGCAGCACGCGGAACACTCGTTGCAATGGTGGGCACCACCGACTCATGCCAGCCAATCCCGGTGTTTAAAACATCTGCCCCTGCCTGCTCAAGCGCCTGCGCGAGTCGATCGATTTCGTCACCTGTTAAGCCACCGTCGACTAAATCAATCGCAGAAATTCGATACATGATCAACAAGCCAGGGCCTACACGCTCGCGCGTGCGACGTACGACCTCTACAGGAAAACGGATTCTATTTTCAAGCGAGCCACCCCATTCATCGTCGCGCTTATTCGTTCGCAAGGCGGTGAACTGGGTCATCAGATAGCCCTCAGAGCCCATCACTTCAATGCCGTCATAGCCCGCCTGTTGTGCAAGCACTGCGCATGTGACAAAGTCTTCGATCGTCTGTTCGATCTGTTCAACCGTAAACGCACGCGGTTGACGCGGATTGATGACCGAACGAATGGCGCTAGGCCCAATAATTTCGTCATGCTTGGCGTAAATGCCTGTATGAAGAATTTGTAAAACGATTTTTGCACCCGCCTTATGCACTGCCTGCACGATTGGAATGTGCTGTTCAAGCTGCTCGGCCGAGTCGAGTACCCAAGCGCCTTGCTCGACACGCCCTTCAAAGTTTGGCGATACACCACCCGTTATGATCAAGCCTACGCCACCGCGCGCGCGTGCGGCATAAAACTCGGCGAGACGATGCACGCCGTCGGGCTCATTTTCTAGGCGTGTGTGCAACGAACCCATGATGACGCGGTTGGGAAGCGTATGCGCGCCGACTTTGATTGGCGACAACATTAGCGGATACAGTGAGTGCAGCATTTGAGACATGAGGCGATTGTTCTATTTCTAATTGTGAGGTTGGATCGGGCGCAGGCTAATCGAGCAGTGGAATACCTAGGTCTCGAATCAGGTGATGAAACTGATCGCGCTGGCCTTTGACAAATCCCCCCATCTGCTCAAGCCCCATCGCGCGATAAGACAGCCCTGCCTGCGCAAGCTGCTTTTGTACTTCCGGATCGGTCAGCGCCTTGCCAAAAGACTGATGCAAAACCTTAACCACCCCGGGATTCATTTCAGCTGGGCCAAAAATACCAAGCCAGCCACCCGCGGGCGAAAACGGAAACTCTGGATAGCCACTTTCTGTCATGGTTGCCACCTCAGGCAGTAGCGGCGTTCGTTGCGGCAAAGTGGTCACCAACACCTTGAGTCGGCCTTCTTTGGCATGTATCAAAGGTGCAGTCGTTGCAAACATTGCCTGTACGCGACCCGAAAGCAAGTCAGCAGTCGCGGCTGTTTCACCCTTGTAAGCTACCTGAACCACGTCAAGATTCAAACTCTTTTTTAAGTAGGCAAACGTCAGCAGACCCTGATTATTACCCGTCGCGTAGTTTATTTTTCCAGGATGCGCACGTGCGTAATCCACAAATTCTTTTAAATTTTTAACCGGCAGTTCGGGATGGGCGTATAGAAAAAATGAAAAATCAATCACCCCTGAAATTGGCGTAAATTGGGTGCCCGGATCAAAGGGTGGTGTGCGCCGGAGGGCCGGAACAACAATCATCGAGCCAGCACCACCAAATAAAATACGATACCCGTCGGGCGCAGATTTCATGACATCGAGCGACCCGATCATTCCTTCTGCGCCAGGCTTGTTCTCAACAATCACTTGTTGGCCGAGATCTTTTCCAACCAAGCGCACCATCGTACGCGCAATGGCGTCTGAGCTTCCTCCGGCCTGATACGGAACAACCAAAGTAATGGGCTTAACAGGAAACCCTTGCGAGTACGCTGCAGGGGCTCCTGCCATTAAGCAACAAACAACAAGCTGCCATAGGTTTTTGACAGACGTCAGAGATTTCTTTTGAGGCGCGAGATCATTCATATCAAAGTTCACCTAAAAAATGAGTTTATTTTTTCTTTTTAATTGATGCTTTTTTTGCAGGAACATCATCTAACTGAGAAACATCCACACCCTCTTCTTGTAAAACTCGCCGCGCAATCGCAAAGGCATCCCGTCCAATCGGGATCCCGCAGTACATCCCAATATGTAACAAGATTTCACGCAATTGAATCAATGGAACCTTGGTTCGTGTCAGCGCAATACGAAAATGCAATTCAAACTCTTCCATGCGACCAAGCCCTGCCAGCATTGACAAGTTAATCAGGCTGAGTTGCTGATGACTCAAAATACCGCGTGCCCAGGTTCGCCCCCAGAGCTGATTGTTCAAATATTCTTGCCACTCATGATCGAAAGCATTTTTTGCTTTCAGCATGCCATCGACATATTGATCGCCGATGATTGCTCGACGCGAAATATCGCCAACTTTGTCAAAGCCAGAATTTTTTGTCTTAACGCTTTTTGTTGCCATGATTGCTCTCGTGATGTGGCCATGCGCCACGAATGACTTCGTTATAAAAGATTCGCTAACTATCAGTACACCCGCAAGGGCAGGACTCGCTAGGTCTCACAGATTCTTATGGCGCAATGCAGCATGCGCCTTGTATTTTTCTTCTATTATGGACATCATGCCTCTGCGCGTCTAGTGAGAAATTTAAACGGATGATCATTTCCTGCTAATCTTAGGTTACAAAAAAGCAAAGACATTTATTGTCAGGAGACTGTTGTGATGACATCATTCATTTTAAAAGCCCTTCAGACAACGCTGCCCTTGCGTGTCTTCGCAGTCTTTAGCTTTGCAGTCGCGTTCGGGTCGCCATGCGCAGCCGCTTGGCCCGATAAGCCCATCACAATTATCGTTGGTGCCGCCCCCGGCGGTACGGGCGATCAAGCGGCACGCATTATTAGCGAAAAGCTTGGCGCCGAGCTTGGCACAACCGTCGTGGTTGAGAACAAAGCAGGCGCGGGTGGTATCTTGGGGTCTCAGTATGTAGCGCGCGCTAATCCCGACGGCTATACGATCATGATGGCCAATATTGGCTCGCACTCGATCAACTACAGCCTGTATAAAAAACTACCTTATACCCCTGAAGATTTCAGCGCCATCACGCTTGTGATTTCAAACCCTAATATCCTGGTCGTCAACAGCAGCACCCCCTTTAAGACGGTACAAGAGTTGGTCGCTGCAATCAAAAAGGATCCTAACCTTTACTCCTTTGGTTCGGCGGGTGCTGGGCAATCTCCGCACCTTTCAGGTGAAATGTTTATGCAACGTACTGGCATTCAAGTGCCACACATTCCATACAAAGGCGCAGGGCCTGCAACGGGTGCCTTGCTCGGCAACCAGTTCACGTTCATGATTGCCACTGCGCCCAGTGTGATGGCTCAAATCAAGGGTGGCAAGCTGCGTGCGCTAGCCGTTACAAGTGATGTGCGCGCCCCAGAGTTACCCAACGTTCCCACCATGGCCGAGGCAGGCGTACCCAACATGTTGGTCACAGCGTGGTTTGGTCTATTTGCTCCGGCGGCAACGCCGCAGGCGATTATCAACCGCTTGCAACAAGCCACTGTCAAAGTCCTAAACACCGCTGACATCCAAAATCGCTTCAAAGAGATGGGCGGCATTGCGGGCGGCAATTCGCCTGCAGAATTCAACACGTTTGTACGCGCAGAAATTGCCAACTGGAAGCAAACCGTCGAGGCGGCTAAATTGAGTCTAGAGTAAAGCGTGCAGCAGCCTCGACAGTAAAAGAAATCTACGTTGCGCCCAGCATTAAGGGCTCATCAACTTCGGCCACAAAAGAAATCTACGTTGCGTCAACTATTAACCGTCTAGCAGCTTCGCCCACAGAAGAGGTCTACATGATGTGTTTTAAAGATTTGATCGCTCCCGCTACAGCGAGGACAACCGTGTTGAAGCGAGGGGGTTCTGCCACTTGGTGTGGGCTCGTTGGGACGCTTGCCGCTGCAGTTTGGGTGGCGTTACCGATTGCTGCTCAAGCGCAACCCTATCCAAACAAACCCATTACCTTTTATGTGTCGTACGCTGCGGGCGCAACGACAGACATTACCGCTCGCGCCTTAGCCCGAGGTGCCGAGACCATTCTGGGCGTACCCATTACCGTTGAGAACAAAGGTGGGGGCGGAGGGACCGTTGCAGCCGGTCTGCTGGTATCAAAAAAACCTGATGGCTACACAGTACTGATCGGCTCAACGTCAGCGATCACAACTCGCCCAGCCCTCATGAAAGTTAGCTACAAAGCGTCTGATATTGTAGGAGTCATGCAATATAGCTATTTTCATAATGGTTCAGTGGTGATACCCGCTGACAGCCCCTGGAAGACCTTTGAAGACTTCATCGAGGCCGCAAAAAAGAATCCGGGTATGTCTTACGCCACGGCAGGGGCCGGAGGTGTGGCAACAACCTCTCAACAAATGGGAGTTGAAGCTCTTAAACGATGCAAGGGCCTAGACTTTAAGCATGTGCCAACTAAAGGTGGTACCGAAGCTAATACCATGCTGATGGGCAAGCACGTGAACTTCACTTCGGGCTCAGGATCACACAATCCCTTAGTCGTTGACGGGGTATTTCGCCAATTGGTACTGTTTCAAAGCATGCGCGACGAGAATTTTCCCGACGTTCGAACCCTCAAAGAGATTGGCTGCGACTGGGAGAACCCGCCCAACAGCGGCATGCTGGCCACCGTGCGGGCCGGAACGCCTCCCGACATTCTCAAAAAGCTTGAAGACACTTTCATGACAGTCGCTCAGTCACCTGAATTCAGGGCCATGCTCAAGCAAAACTATCTTCCCTTTGACCTCAAAGACAGTAAAACCCTGAATCGCGACTTGGCAGTTGAAACGACTTGGTATAAAGATTACTTCACTAAGACGGGCGACCTAAAATAGGTTCAAGAGATATTTACAATGTGTTGTCGCGTTGACTGCGTCTGTGCATATAATTAGCGCAGCAAAAAGCGTCAAAGACGTCAGTGCCCCCTTTCGAAACATGCAAGGTTTTATTCAATCAATCAGCAAAGCAATACGAATTCAAGGAGATTATTATGGGTAAAAATATTCAGCTTAAAGCCTCAGACGGGCACCAATTCGACGCCTATGTCGCCGAGCCAGCAGGCAAGCCACGCGGTTTAGTCATCGTTGCCCCAGAAATTTTTGG
>JAIPCU010000147.1 GCA_021738045.1 Candidatus Methylopumilus sp.
TGAGTCCGTCAGGTACCGGATCAATTTTTAGTCGGATGTCGACCGTGCCGCGCTGCGGGTCAACCGTTGGCGAGATGAAGTTGACAATAGCTTTGAACGGGCGGTTCGGGTAAGCGTCAGCGATACACACTCCGACCTGGCCCAGGGCAATGTTGCCAATATTGCGCTCATCGAGAGGGATCAAAATTTCGGTATCGCCGGCGCGGGCAAGCTCTAGTAAGGCTTTGCCGACGGGTTGCACCGCATCGCCTGGCTCGACATTACGCGTCAAGATCGTGCCTGCCACTGGCGCGCGAATCGTAGTTTTGTTTAATAAGGCCCGCGCTGCGGCAAGACGCTCGCGCAACACGTTTTCTTCTGAGGCACCGGGCTCTAGCGAGGCGACCAGTAAGCGCGCCTGCTCTAAAGCCTCTTTGGCAGTGTTTTCTTGGTTCTCAGCCTGTTCGCGCGCTTCGCGTGAAATTGAATCGGCTTTAAAGAGATCACGACGGCGTTTGACTTCGCGCTGTACTTGGGCAAACTGCGCTTCAGCTTGCCTTAGAGCAGCAAGCGCCTGTGGCCGACGGGCGCGCTGTAGTTGCTCAAGGCTCGCTTGAGCTTCTTGTGCCTTTGCAGCCAAGTCGTCAGCCCGCAAAACAATGAGAACGTCGCCGGCATTGACCCGATCGCCTTCTTTGACGCGACGCTCGAGTACCACCCCTGCGATCTCGGTGTTCACCTGCACCCGCGAGGTCGAAACAATCCGCCCCGTCGCGACCACATTTTGGGTGAGATCAATGGATTTGAGCTGATAGGCTGGTACAAGCGGCCCTTGCCAGGCCCGAAACCCAATAAAGCCCGCCAACAGCACATAGCCGAGCAGGGCGATTTGTAGCGGACGTTTTAGGGTCATTAGTGAATTAAACACAAAGAATGACGGTCATTCGTCGACTCTACTGTAATCCATTCTGACAGTATGGGCTTAAATGTGACGTTGATACCTAAATAGTAATGCGCGGTGGTGTATTTGTTCTTGCCACCTCACCTCATACCTAGATTGCTCCACCAAAGTATTTTTCGAGTGTGCCATCAAACAATGTATTGATCTTTTCATATAGCTAAAATATTATTTGCTTTTAATAAAAATACAAATAAAATAGTAATTAAATAAATAAATATCAATTTTATTGTGAAAAAAATACAGTCCGCAGATATTTTGCCATATCGGGCAGTACAACTGATTGAGCAGATCGGGCACAGGATTTCCTTGGCCCGTCGTGCTAGGTTGTGGACTCAAGCGGATCTGGCAGCAAAGATTGGTGTCAGCGTGAACACGTTAGTGAGCATCGAGAAAGGTCGCGCCACGGTCGCATTTGGTTTGATTGTGAAGGCGCTATGGGCCTTGGATTGTTTAGAGGGGCTTGAGCAGGTCGCTAAGCCTGAAGACGATGGCGCGATACAGATAGCTGCCGCAAGAAATATGCCTTTACGGGTGCGAGAGCGAAATGAGTAAAGAGCGAACGGTTTGGGTTTGGCCAACTGGTCAAGGTGCGCCGATTGAGTGCGGTCATTTTCAATGGAAACCGGGTGCTGGGCGGTTCATGTATTCGCCGGCCTATCAAAGCTCAGAGGATGCTGTTGCTCTTGATCCCGTCAAACTTGGTTTCAATCGGAGGGCGCACCCGCATAAAGAGGATATGTGGAATGGCATGTTTGGCGTCTTTCGTGATGCTTCGCCTGAGGGGTTTGGGTTAGATCTATTGCGTTGGAAACATAACCGCGATGACCTAGACGAGATCGACCGTTTAGGGTTGTCGTCGGGCGATGCTGTGGGTGCCCTTGAGGTGTGCACCGCAGAAGAACTCGAGCGAAAACTGGCGTATGAACCACCGCCGCTGCAGGTGCTGTGCGACCTGATGCAGACTGACGACCTTGAAATGACCTCGTCAAAGCTGATTCAAAATATTTCAAAAACAAACGATGTGACGAGCCTTGGTGGTGAAAAACCAAAATTGACGGTGCTTGTTCAATCGCCTAAAAACGCACCGCAGTGGTGGATCGCTAAGTTACAAGAGAGAACAGGACCGCCGCTCATGACCGAGCGTGAGTATTTAGCCATGACCCTCGCGCATCGCTGCGGACTTGATGTTGCGCCAGTTAGATTTGAAAGAGTTGGTCGTCACCGTCTTTTATTGATTCAGCGTTTTGACCGTGAACTCGTGTCAGAGGTTAACGAACCATTTCAGCCGACGAGTCGCCGTTATGCTGTGCAGCGAAAGATGTTTGCGAGCGCTGAGACTGTATTGCGCCCTCGGGGCTTGGATCCTTTAGGAGATCCTGAAAGAAGTTACGTAGGTTTTGCGCACGATATGCAGCGCTGGGGCGGATCGCGCACCAGCGGGTTTGAACAGCAGCAACAAGAACTGTGGCGCAGAATGAGCTTCAATGCACTAGTGGGTAATCATGACGATCATGTCAGAAACCACGGGTTGCTGTATCGCGATGGGCAATGGACGCTGTCACCCGCCTATGACATCGTTGCGATGCCGAGCTTTAATCGCGTGCTGGCAATGTCGGTCACGCCCGATGGCTCTCGCAGGGTAAGCGCCGAAAATTTAGTACGTTATGCCGAACATTTTTCGTTAACGCCTGAAGACGCTTGGGAAGCCCTGCAATACATGGCAAGACTCATTGTTGAGTCTTGGCAAGAACTGCTTGTGACAGAGTGTCAGGTCAAGGCGGAAGCCTTAGAGCTGGTGAGGCCTTCATTCAATTTTGCGCAGTGTATTGTTGATCACACCGAAGTTCCGCAATTCGACACACGCAAGGGTAGTAATCGAAAAAAATAGTGAATACTCTAGGTAGGTAATTCGGTAGGTGATTGAAACAAGGTATCGAGACGTTTCAAGCTCTCCTGGCCACCCAAACGAGTTTTTTTCAGAGAAAAAAATCATGCCGCGATTTCTCGCCTCTTTAAATGGTTTCTCAACAATGTCCTTAAAGATGCCACTTAAGGCATCTTTCAAGGATTGGTTAGTCAAAATTTTCATGGTGTGCAGCCTTGTGCTTGCAGCGTTTTCATGCAACGCAGCATTTCCTGAAAAGCGCGTCACGATTGTTGTGCCGTATCCGCCTGGTGGCAGCACCGATATTTTTGCCCGCTCAATCGCACACTATCTTTCACAATTATGGGGACAATCGGTTGTCATTGAAAACCGCGGAGGTGGGGGTACGATCATCGGTACTCAGTATGTGAGCCAAGCCCCGGCAGATGGCTACACCTTATTAGTCACTGCCTACGCCTATACGTCTAATCCTTTGCTGAAAGAAAATCTCAGTTATCAGCCAAGCTCACTGGCGCCCTTGCTTTTAATCGGTACTGCACCAAGCTTGCTGTATATCAATGCCAAGTTGCCCCCGCAAAATTTAGCCGAAGTCATCGCGCTGGCTCAAGCAAGCCCAGGTGGGCTGGTGTTGGGCTCTTCAGGAAACGGTTCAAGCGCGCACATCGCAGCCGAGCTTTTTGCTCATGCTGCGAAGATCAACATTACGCATGTGCCTTACAAGGGCATGGGGCCCGCCTTAAACGACTTGTTTGGCGGTCAGGTCATGGGGATTTTTGATATCCCCACTGGTATGGTGAATGTGAAAGCAGGTCGACTGAAGGCAATCGGGATTGCGGCAGCAGAACGCCACCCCGATGCGCCCGAGGTGCCGACTCTTAAAGAGTTGGGCATCGATATGGTGTTTGGGACTTGGTACGGATTTTTGACGCAACAAGGTGTCGAGCCGTCTGTGCAAAAGCAGTTGCATGAGGCGTTGAAGCAAGCCGTGGCAGACCCTGCAGTTAAGCAGGCGATTGCGCGAACGGGGTTAGTGGTGCAGCCGCGCACACAAGAAGAGTTCAGGCAGTTTTTGAAGGATGAGACTCAGAAGCTGGCTGACTTGCTTAAGACAGATGGGGTGAAGATTACGATTGATTAGGGCTAAGCCTGCGAGAGTCGTATTTTGGTTAGCTATGCCGATACATCCTGCGCAAAGGACGAATGTATTGCAGACTTACGCACTTTTGCCCTGACTTAGATAGGCTGGCTTTTAGCACTAGTTTACTAATTACTCGCTACATCGTGTAAATCTACACAGCATTAAGAGTAAATCGTAATGTTCAATCGACTGTGGTACCCCAACTCCTTGTAAACACCTCCAAGAACTACGTGAGTTCATTCAGACTTTGTGTGGTCCACGTCAGATGTGCAAAATCCACGCTCGTCAAACAAGCGATTGCAAGTTTTGATGGTGTTGGCCATTGCGCCTCGGCCGAACTGCAAAGTAACTCGGATGCGGGCTGGGTGCAGCAGCAATGGGATATCGCTCGGCGAGTCAGTCAAAGCCAATCCTACGTCTTGGGGCTGGATGAAGTGCACAAGATACAGCGCTGGTCTGAAGTGACTAAAATAGTTGGGGCTGAAGACGGCTTTCTGATCGTGTCGCCTCATCCGTTACGCGTCGTTTTGCTAGGCGTAAGCCTTAAATTCTGTCTTAATTAGTGTGCAACTGGGTATGACTCATGACGCGGCGATGAATGATTGAGAGCCTTGGGAAAGGCTCGTTGAATCTGCCGTCGGAGTAAATGATATGCACCATTTTGAAGCAAATTACGTTTTGGTGGCGCAGCCAGATTTCATGAAAATAAACGTTTGAGTCTCCTAGCCTAGTAAAAATATAAAGGGAGATGAGGTTCATTGGGTTCAGAGCCCTCCTTTCGACGGGTATTTTTTTATGGCGTTTTTTGTAAAAATAGATAATTGTCGGGTCAGGTCAGTCTGACATACAAGCCGATAGTCAGAGTATTTTTGTCAACGACCACATTTGATCGAAGAGTGCTTGATGAGTCCATCCAATAGTCACAGCGGAAATCAATCGTCTTTTATAGGTAACGTATTTTTGATCGAAGACGACACTGAACTCCTCGAAAGCATCAGCGAGATTTTGCGATTTGTTGGGTACCGCGTTTACCCCTATAGTGAACCAGAAGAATTTCTCAAACATCCGAGGGATGTGATCCCTGCGGTGATTGTGACTGACGTCCGTATGCCGAGCATGTCGGGGGTTGAGTTACAGACAAAATTACTTGGTGAAGGCCGAAAAATTCCGTTTGTGTTTATCAGCGGTGAAAGTACCGTCACGCAGTCGGTAGTTGCAATGAAGCAAGGTGCGCTTGAGTTCTTGGTTAAGCCTTTTAGCAGAGAGAGCTTGCTGGCGGCAGTATCCAAAGCAATCGAACTGGACATGCAGCAAATGCACGCTTTAGTCCGCCAGTCAGAATTTGCGCAAAAACTCGCAGCGCTGTCGCCACGCGAGCGTCAAGTATTTGGTTTATTGGCAAAAGGGTATAGCAACACTGAACTTATGAATGAATTGGGTGTTGCCTTGTCAACAGTCAAAGAATATAAGTCAGAGATGATGTACAAATTGCGCTTGCGGTCGCTCTCTGAATTGATTGCGCTCAATACAGCAGGTGAGATAAAAGCCGCTGCCACAATGCCTCACTCCCTACGTACGTAGGGTTCAATTTGATCAAGCTCTCAGCCACAATTCGTTTGTAATGTTGGAGTCGCTGAATTGCGCTCTTACCAAGGGATCAAAACGAGTGTGTGGCTAACATGGCTGTAGACAAGCAGCGAAATACTTTCGCGATTGATGTGAATGGGTACGCTAGCTTAAGCCTTGAGCAAGCGAGTATGTTGGTGTTGCTTGGCCTTAGTTTGAGCATGACGACTGCGTTTGCTCAACAAGCACCTGATGCAGGTGCTCTGCAGCGAGAGCTTGAACTCCAACTTCAGCGTGAACTAACTATTCCGTCGGCGCGGTCAACCCAACCGGTGGATAAGCAAGATCTCGAGGCAACTGGCGACACCATTACCCTCGCCGGTTTTAAGTACCAAGGCAATTCGCTGTTTAGCAGTGATGAGCTCAATGCGGTGACGCAGCCATGGTTGAACAAGCCTGTCTCTTTCAAAGATTTGAGAGAAGTGACCGCCGCAATACAGAATTTTTATTCTGACCGTGGGCGGATTGCTCAGGCAAGTTTTCCACCTCAGGATATTGAAAACGGCGTTGTATTGATCGCGATCTTGGAAGGCCGAATGGGCAAAGTTGGTGTTAAGTCTGATGATGGTTTGACACGATTTTCGGACAAACGTGCTAAAGAATTTTTTGATATTGGGGTGATTAGCAACGAGCTCATAGATACTCGGCCGTTAGAAAGAGGCTTGATGCTTCTGAATGAAGTGCCAGGTGTCAGAGCGACTGCTGTATTTGAGGCTGGTGCGCTACCCGGAACAAGCGACTTCAAGATTAATCTGTTTGATACGCCGCTGTTTTCTGGACAAGCATCGCTATCAAACTATGGCTCAGCAAGCACGGGTGTGAGTCAAGCTGTTGCTGCCCTAGCGTTCAATAATCTGACCGGAGTAGGTGATCAGGTCAATATCAATGCCATTCAGTCGCTGGGTTCAAGTTATGCCGTGGCAAGTTACAACCGTCCGATCGGTGCGAATGGTTTAAAGGCTGGTGCTCAAGCAACCTATCTGACCTACCAGACGCTTTCAAGCTGGTCTAACACTCAAACTCAAGGTAGCGCAAATTCGGCCAGTGCATTCTTGACTTACGCCTTAACTCGTAAACCTAACGCACTGAGTACGCTAAAGCTCAATGTTGAGCAGCGAAACTACAACAATTTGCAAGCCGGTAATACGATCAGTAATTATCAGATTAATGCGGCTTCGTTAGGCATTAGCGCAAGCGTGTTTGAAGGTAGTCGGTCTGTGTTGAGCTATGGGATGACTTACACCCTTGGGCAACTCACGATCAATGAATTCATGCAGTCAGTGCAAGATCAGATCGGCCCAGGCACGAGTGGTGCATATTCGAAATTAAATTTTAATTTTACGCATAAGCAAGAGTTGACTACCTTGCCATCCACAAGTTGGACCAACTCGGTGTATGGTCAATTGGCCAGCAAAAACCTGAATTCGTCTGAACAGATTTATATGGGTGGCCCGTATGGAGTTAGGGCGTATCCCTTGGCCCAAGGAGG
Organism: Candidatus Methylopumilus sp.; assembly: GCA_021738045.1. Lineage (GTDB taxonomy): Bacteria > Pseudomonadota > Gammaproteobacteria > Burkholderiales > Burkholderiaceae_B > Zwartia. The sequence continues at coordinate 7,079 of JAIPCU010000147.1, forward strand.
TGGCTCTCAAGGCGCGATTATCACCAGCGAGCTCGCTTATAAGATAGATAATAATTGGCAAGTCAGCGGCTTTTTTGATGTTGGGATGGTGCAACAGTATGTCAACACGTATCGTGGTTGGCAGGGTCTGACAAATGCGAATAATTTTTACCTACTGGGTGATGTTGGTGTTTCTGGTCGCCTCACTTATAAACAAATGACGGTTGATGCCGTCTTAGCCTATAGGGTAGGGAATAACCCGTTGTACACCTCAACTGGCCAACAATTGAACACTGATAATTCTTACAAAACGGTTCAAGGTTGGCTGCGTGCGAGCTTTTACTTTTAAGTGATCTTGTTGCTATTTAAATTCTTATCTCGACGATCGTTGAGTCAAAAAAATAGTTCATAAAAAATTATAAAAAGATGTCGAACCCATCTTTCGGTGGGTTGCGGCAGTGGACTTGGGTAATCAAAATGCAGTACTGATTTCCCATGCACATGCGATCCGATTTTTCGATTTCTATTTTTTTATTTTGACACCCGCTGGAAATTTCATCTCTCAAAAAATCATTTCGTCCGACGAGCCGCGTCGAGCGAAGGGGCGGGTGTTGTTGTTTGAGAGCAAAAAGTTTGCACTCAACAGGTTTGCAATCAAAAAAATCGCCGTAGCCATCGCGTTGACCTCC
>JAIPCU010000148.1 GCA_021738045.1 Candidatus Methylopumilus sp.
TTTCCGAAAGCGTATTTTGAAAAAGATAACAATGCGCGCAGCGGTAGCAAGGGGGATTACATCTTCAAGGATCAAGACGACGCCGGCACTGAGATTGTCTCGATTATGTTTGAGATGAAAAACGAGAGTGATCAATCTGCAAACAGAGGTAAAAACGAAGATTTTTTGAAAGAGCTTGATAAAGATCGCAACGAGAAGGGCTGCGAGTACGCGGTGTTGGTGTCACTGCTTGAGCCTGATAGTGAGTTGTACAACGCTGGGATCGTAGACGTGTCGCATCGGTATCCAAAGATGTATGTGGTGCGCCCACAGTTTTTTATTCCGATCATTACCTTGCTGCGTAACGCGGCATTGAACTCGCTTAAGTACAAGTCAGAGCTTGTATTAATTAAAGCGCAAAACATTGATATTACGAACTTCGAAAACGAGCTGGCAAGTTTTAAAACCGGGTTCGCTAGAAATTACGATCTGGCTTCAAGGCAATTTGATACTGCGATCGATGAGATCGATAAATCGATTATTCATCTACAAAAAACTCGTGATGCGTTGACGGGTGCAAATCGCAACTTGCGCTTGGCCAACGATAAGGCCCAAGACGTGACGATCAAGAAGTTAACAAGAGGTAACCAGACGATGCAGCAGAGGTTTGCTGATTTGCCGAAGGGCGAGCAGGAAGACGAGACGAGTGAGTAACATTGGTTAAGCGGCATGGCATTTTTTAGTGAAGCCGCGTTGATTATTCGTAAGGTGCTGACCTAAACTCTGTCACGAAATGGTCACCTGTGGTTTCTATGATGAATAACAAGTTTGAGTCTTGTCAGTTTGAGTCTTGTCATTGACTTGTTAACTGTTCATCCTTCTGAGATCTCTATGTCTGCACCCTGGTGTCTAAAGTTCGTTCTCCCCTTGACGGCGTGTTTTGCGCTGAGCTGTTATTCAAGTTTAAGCAGGGCTGACTCGCCCGACTATCCCAACCGCGCGGTCAAACTGACCGTGCCGTATCCACCCGGTGGCGGCACTGACATCACGGCACGCGCCATGGCGCAGCAGTTAAATGTCATTATGAAGCAGTCAGTCGTGATCGAGAATCGACCCGGTGCCACAGGCATGATTGGGGCGGCAAGTGTCGTCAAGAGCGCGGCCGATGGTTACACGATTTTGTATGGCGCGGCCTCAGAGATGGCGTTTAACGCCAGTTTGTTCAAAAAAATGATGTACAACCCCGCAACTGACTTTGAGCCGGTCAGCCTGATTGCGACCTTTCCGTTGATTTTGGTTGTGCCCGCGAGTTCTTCGGCCACGCTTGAGAGTCTGATGAAGCGTGCGACTGAGCAGCCAGGCACCGTGACGTACGGCTCAATCGGCGCTGGTAGCCCACAGCATCTGGCAGGCGAATTATTGGCCAGTGGCGCACGCACTTCGCTTGTGCATGTGCCGTATAAAGGGTCTGGCCCTTTGGTGCAAGACACGATGGGGGGTGTGGTTGATATCGGGATCAGCAGCCTGCCGCCCGCGATTAACTTGATCAAGGCGGGTAAATTACGCGCCTTGGCTGTGACCTCGGCCACGCGGGTGCCTTCATTGCCTGATGTGCCGACGATGCAAGAGTTGGGTTATCAGGGCTATGAGTTTAATACTTGGGTTGGGGCAGCTGTGCCGGTCGGTACCCCGCAAGATATCATCCTAAAAATTAACCAAAGTCTGCGCACGGCACTGGCAAGCGACGAAATCAAAAAGATCTTTCTTGATCAGGGCGCTGAACCTGTTGGCTCAACGCCGGCTTTTTTCAAAACCTTTATTCAAAGCGAAATCGCCAAGAGTGCAGAAATTGTTTCTAAAGCAAAAATTTCGCTTGAATGAGCGTTGGGTTGAAACCGTGGATTCCAGCGTTTTAAGAGGGCGTTGATTTGAAGCGGTTGGCTGATGCGTTGCCCTCAAATCTGCATGGCGGTTGAATTGTGCTCAAAGACATAAAAAGATGAATCCAGATAATTCAGTACTTTCTAAACGCGTGATCTTGGTCGTCTGCGATGGCTTGGGCTTTGAGTGGCTCTCGCCAGAGCGAGCTCCAGTCTTGACGGGTTTGAGCGAAAAAAGTTTGAGCTTTGAGCAACATCAGGCGGTGTTTCCGTCTGTTACGCGGGTGTCGTCTGCTTCAATCGCAACTGGTTGTTATCCAGGCAAGCACGGCCTGCATGGCAATCAGATGGGGCTGTACTTAGATGAGCGCCTGCAAGTGTTTAATGCAGGCGATGTCGGCTTTAGAGACTTGATGCGAAGCGCAACGGGTACAACGCTGCAAACTAAAACGCTCGCGCAATATTTGGTGAATGCGGGTGGCCAAGTGGTGTATTCAAACGTATCGCCTGGCGCTGCTTATTTTCTGGATCCAGAACATTTTGGCCACGTTCATCATCGCTCAGGATCATTTGCAAGTGGCGGAGAGAAAATAACCGATCACCGTCATTTGAATGTTTCGCATGACTTGGCCGGTGATCTTGAGGCCACCACGCGCTTTTGCAAAGACGTTGTGTTGGAGGGCAACTGTAGCTTGGGGATCCTGTGGCTGGCGAATCCAGATCTGACCCTGCACTACCAACAACCAGGTTCGCCTGAACATTTGGAAGCCTTAAGCGCCACGGATCAGATGGTTGAGATGGTGAGCAAGGCCGTCCAAGCCGCACGCAATGAAGCTGAGATCTTATTTGTCGTTACGTCAGACCACGGTCATGAAGTGATTGGTGATTCGATCCATATTAGTCAATGGCTTGCTGCAAACGGTTTGAGTCACGAAATTCAAGCGGGCGATATTTGTGTGGCGGGTCAGGGGACCAGTGCCTTGCTTTACGCAACCGAACACGGCAAAGCGCGGTTGACTGAAAAGCTTGAACACATCAAGCAGCAAGAGTGGGTCGCTGCGGTCTTGGATGTTGAGCAATTGGCGCGACTGGGCTTACCAAAGTCGCGGCACCTAGCGATGGGGATAGACATGGCCCGCTTTGACACTGTCAACGCGCATGGCGTAAGTGGTGCAAGGTGGATGGTCGAGGATGGAGAAAAAGGCGTAGCCATGCATTGCGGTCAGCATGGCGGCCTCGGCCCTCAAGAAACGCATCCATTTTTAATCATCAATCATCCAGCTCACGCTGCGACGACAATGACTCAGCGAACTAGTTTGGTGGATATCGCCCCGACGATTCTTGATTTTCTGGGCGTACCGCACGAGGCAATGGATGGGCAGTCTTTATTGAAGTATTGAAAGAAGCAGCAGCCCTGCTTGTGTATGACATCCCCCTCGCACCGAACGGCGAGGTTTGTCGTGCAATCGAACAACGTTATAACTCAAGCTCACGATAATCAAAGAGGTTTCTGGGCGTCATTGTCGCAATTCAAACCAATTACTCCCAGTCGCCGATGGCAGTCATGTCGATTTTGTCTTTCGGGCAGATAGGCGGCCCATAGTGCATAAAGGCCTTCAGCATCGGCACCGTAAACCCGCACTCTGAACATTTTGCGCGTGGGCGAGGGCGGCGGTCAATGACTTTTCTTGGGACATTAAGTTTGGCATGAGGATATACGCCCAAGTTGGCTGCCATTTTCTCAAGTTTGACTTTAAGCTCGGGGCCAGCACCGGCGCTACGCATTGGGCCTTTCATGCCAAGCTTAAGCGCCATCTTCTTAAAGATTGGCCCGTGCTTGTTTTGGCAGTCATCCACCGCATGCACCAGTTCATGCATCAGCGTATCAAGCACTTCAACGCTATCGCTGAGCCCAGGCGAGATAAAGATTTGATTGACCTTGTCGGCCGACGCCTTGGTGCTCCAGCACTGGCCGATGTGCCCACGTTTAACGTCGGTGCTAGCAAAGCCGCACGAAACATGGCATTTGGGTACGGCATAACCTTTTTCTTTAAATAGCGGTGTGAGCGCCAGGATGGCTTCTTTAAGCCACTGCTCGCGCGTGGCGGTTTTAGGTGTTGGCATGAGGGTGGGCTTGAGTAGGGTGAGCAGGGGTAGGGGTAGGTTTTTTTTAGTCTACCCAGCTCGGTGACTCAGGGGGTGAGCCTGACTGTGGTGCTTGTACTCTTTTGGTGCAGTGGGTTTTTTCGTAAAACTGCGACTTTTATGAAGTGCTTTATCGATTAGTCGCGACTTTTTGTTATTTCTGTATAAAAAGTCGCAGTCTGCGCTTTTCAGATGACCATATTGCACGATAACAAGACCTTGTTACCGTGCAAAAAAGACGTCACTCAGGTTTAGCATTAGCCCGCTCAGCCTCGACCTCGCGCCACACCTCTGCGGCCATTCGAAAGCTATCATTTGCCGCCGGTGCACCACAGTAAATCAGTGTCTGCAAAAACACTTCAACGAACTCTTGCTTCGTGACCCCGTTGCGAATGGCGGCACGCATGTGTAGGCGCAGCTCTTTTGGGCGGTTTAAGGCGGTCAACATCGCCAGGTTCAGCATGCTGCGTGTCTTGCGTGGAAAATCTTGTCGAGACCAGACTGCGCCCCAGGCATATTCTGTGACGATTTTTTGAAACTCGTCGGTGAGCGCATTCTCTTCGAAAGCTCGGCCCACATAGTCTGTGCCGAGCACCTCTTTACGGGTTGCGATACCTACTTCAAATAGTGCTTTGTCCATGAATCACTCCGCCACTTTAACTTTGCCAGACTTCACGAGGTCTGAATATTTGGTTGTGAGATCTGCCAAGAAAATCGCCCATTGCTCTTTGGTGCGCAGGTCTGGCACCGAGCCCTTGTCGACCACGGCTTGCTGAAAGCTTGGATCAGCGACGATGTTCTGAACGTCACTTGCGACCTTTTGCACGATTGCGGCTGGAGTCGCCTTGGGTGCAAACAGCCCTGCAAAGCCTACGCTCACAGTGCCAGGAAACTGCTCGCTCACCGTCGCAACATCAGGCAGATGTGTTGAACGCTTGTCTGAGAGATTGGCGATGACTTTCAAACGACCCTCTTTAATGTGCGGCAGTGTGGCGGCGATTGTGTCAACACCCAATTGAATATGGCCACCAATCAAGTCGTTCACCGCCATCGGGCTGCCTTTGTAAGGCACGGCCACAATATCCATGCCCGTGCTCAGTTTTACCAGTTCGCCTGCCATATTGAGGGCGGTGGCGCTGACGCTCCAAGAGAGTTTGCCTGGGGCTTGCTTGGCTGCCGCAATAAGCTCAGCCAAGTTGTTGTAAGGTGCATTGCGATTGGCAACAATTAACCAGTCTTGTGTAAACACTGGCCCGATGGCAACAAAGTCTTTTTCCATGCTGTACGGCAAGTTAGGAAAGAGCGCTTGGTTGATCACCGTACTACTCGTCGCACCAAAGGTCAGCGTATAGCCGTCAGGCGCGGCATCCTTGCCCGCCAGCATGCCCGGTATCGCATTGCCGCCGCCTCGGTTCTCGACAAAAACCGGCTGACCCCAGCGTTGCGCCAGCCGTTCGGCAAGCAGGCGTCCGATGATGTCAGTCGCTTGACCCGCCGGAAACGGAATCACAATTCGTACGGCTTTGTTTGGATATGCGGTGCTGCGGTCTTGAGCGTTGGCGCTGAAAGGCGCAACAAGGGCGGTTAGCATGACGCCCAACATGAACTGCGATTTGAAAAATTTCATTTTGTCTCCTCGACGATTAGAAGCCAAAGTGTTTAAAACACTCTGGCTTGCTGTTGCTGTCTTTCACTATGTTTGTGAATTGAACAAGCGCTAAAAATTGTTCTGACTTCAAGTTTCTGTCTTTTACAATTTCTGTGAATTAAATAGTCTCTGTAAATTACTCTGGCTTGATATTGCTGTCTTTCACGATTTTTGTGAATTGAGCAATCTCTGTTTTCACTAAAGCATCAAGTTGTGCAGGGGTGCCGGTTCTAACGATGCCGGCTTGCGAGGTAATGCGGTCTTGCACGTCTGGGGCTTTCACAGCCTCCATCGTTGCCTTATAGAGTATGTCTACAATCGCATCGGGTGTTTGACGAGGCACAAACATTGCAATCCAGGTATCCATGTCGTAGCCCGGGAAACCACTTTCAGCAATGGTGGGTACGATTGGCAATAACGGGCTGCGCTCTTTAGAGGTCACAGCGATTGGGTGTAGTTTGCCGGCTTTGACATTAGCCAACAGGCCACTGAGGGTCGACAAAATATAAGGCACGTGATTGCCCACAACATCAGCAATAGCTGGGCCTGCGCCACGATAAGGTACATGGGTCAGTTGGGCTTTTGCTAAAAATTCTAAGTAGGCTGCAGCAAAATGCCCAGGTGAGCCAACACCACCGCTTGCATAGGTTTTGTTTCGGGCATCGGTACCTTTAGCCTGTGCTAAAAATTCTTGCAAGGTTTTTGCGGGGGCGCTTGGGTTAGAAGCAAAGAGTTGGGTGAGCGACCCAATTAAAGCCACGCCTCGCAAGTCTCTTTCAGTGTCGAATGGTAAGTTTGCGTAAAGCGCTTGGTTAATAGCGTGGTTGTTTAACGTGAAGCTGATGGTGTAGCCATCAGGCGCCGATTTCGCAACGAAATCCGTGGATAAGGTTCCGCCAGCCCCTGCTTTGTTTTCAACGACAACCGTTTGTTTAAGAATTTCTGATAGTTTGGTATTTAACGCTCTGGCGATTGCATCGGTGCCACCGCCTGGGGCAAAGCCTACGACTAATTTGATTGGCCCTTTGCTCGGAAAGTCTTGAGCCGATACAGAACCCGCTGTGAGCCCGATTAATGTTGCTGCAGCAGTTGTTGCGATGATCTTTTTACGCATGATGCTTGTCTCCTGGTAAGTGTGTTGATCTGCCTAATGAGCCATATTTGTTGGCTTTTTTACCACTATAGCCCCTTGAAACTAGGTAAGCGTTTTTCTGCAAAAGCTTGTTCAGCTTCTTTATGATCGGCGGTAAACCAAAGTTCGGCAAAGGCGCGACGCGACTGCGCTTTGATGTCGCCCAAGCTTTGTGTCACAGCGTTGAGCTCTGCCTTAATTGCAGCAATCGACAGTGGCGCCGTACCGCTAAACGTCTGGGCTAACTCAAGCGCCATGCGTAAGCTCTCGCCCGCTGGTGCAACCGCAGTGGCTAAACCAATTGCCAATGCTTGCTCGGCATCAATACGTCTGCCATCAAATAACATTTTTGCTGCAGCGGCACGCCCAACTAGCGGTACGAGTCGCGAAATCCCATTCCAACCCGGCAAGATGCCTAGCCGAGATTGCGGAAACCCAATCTGCGCGCCTTGTTCAATCACTCGAAAATCACAGGCCAGTGAAAGTTCAGCGCCACCACCAATTGCATACCCGTTGATCGCCGCGATCACAGGGCAGGGTAGTTGTTCAAGCGCGTCTAGCAAAGTGCGAATGATGTCGAAGACTTCGTTTAAGGCGTCTTCGGTTTCAATTTTTGCATAGGCTTTCACATCGCCGCCCGTGCAAAAGAACTTGTCGCCGCTGCCCGTCAAAATGACAGCACGCAAGCTTGAATCTTTGCGGCAAGTTTCAATAAGTGCGGCTAGGCTTTGCGCCACCGCCAAATTGATCGCGTTACCGTCTTGCGGCCGATTCAGGCGCACGATTAGGCAATCGCCTTGTCTTTCGGTGAGGACAAGTGCCTCAGACATCACGCTGAACCAGATGCATCAAAATCCCACCTGTCGATTTTGGATGCGGAAAGCCGATCAACGCACGACGCGAACCCGGCCGGCCGACTTGATCGATCATCTGAAAGCCAGCCTTC
>JAIPCU010000149.1 GCA_021738045.1 Candidatus Methylopumilus sp.
GATAGCCAAACACTGAGCGTGTGCCGGTGCCGGTTCGATCGGTTTTGTTTACGCCCGTCGTGTAGACATGCCGCATAAAGGTTTCGTATTGGTTCATGTACATGAATCCTGTGTTTAGGCTGTCTCGGTGGCGCTGCCGTCGGTATCGACAATCTCTGCGGCCCAAGTGATCGCAGCAGTATGCGCGAGCATGGCCGAGGCCGAGCAGTATTTTTCGTGCGAGAGCGCGATGGCGCGCTCGACCGCCGCGCGAGGCAACTTGTGCCCTGTGACCGTAAACACGAAATGGATTTTTGTGAACACTTTTGGATCAACGTCGGCGCGCTCTGCAATCAGCTTGACCGAGCAACCAACGATGGCATGACGTCCGCGCTTCAGGATGAGAACGACGTCATAGGCAGTGCAACCCCCTGTGCCGACCAACAAGAGCTCCATCGGACGCGGGGCCAGGTTGTGGCCGCCGCCGTCGGGTGCGCCATCCATGGCTGCAATGTGCCCGGTTCCGGTCTGCGCGACGAACAGCATGCCGTCGGGGCCACCCCAATCGATTTTGACTTCCATATGCAATCCTTAACAGTTAAGTCAGAATGATAATCAAGTTTTAAGCAAAATCTTGCATAGAGCCTTAAAATTCGAATCACAGCTCTCTTCCGTCAGATCTAGGCGGATCTCACCTTAAGGTTATGTATGACAGCCCCACAAGCGGTTTCAGTTGGATCTTCGCACTTTGCTCGTCGTCAGCATTGGCTTGATCCCTTCATCGCTGAGGTCGATGTGGCGTTGCAGGTGTTGGCGGGGCAGGCTGCGGCCGCTCGGCCCAATCCGGCTGGGGCAGTTAAGCCCGACGTTGGTCACGAATTAACTGCGCCAGAGGCAACACATGCGGCCGGTTTAATGCGCGTCAATCACGTAGGTGAGGTCTGTGCGCAGGCGCTGTACCGCGGGCAGGCCGCCGCAAGCAAAGACCCTTCGAGCGCGGCACTTTTTTATCGCGCGGCGGCCGACGAGATTGATCATCTGGCCTGGTGTCAACAACGGTTGCGCGAGCTTGACAGTCGGCCCAGTTTGTTGAACCCGCTTTGGTATGCCGGCTCATTTACTTTAGGGGTATTGGCAGCCCGGGCCGGTGTGGCGCGTAATTTGGGATTCATGGCCGAAACCGAGCGTCAGGTTGAGGCGCATCTTGAGGATCACCTGCAGCGTTTGCCAGCAGGTGACACCCGCTCACGAAAAATCGTCGAGCAAATGAAACAAGACGAGATCGGCCACCGTGTGACGGCCGAGCGAGCAGGGGCGGTGGGGATGCCTGCGCCTGTGCGGGGTGTGATGCGGTTAATGTCTAAATTGATGACGGCGACGGCGTATCGCGTCTAAACAACAAAATTTTGTTGCGATGCACAAAAACAACAAAATAAATATTTATTCTTGTTTTGATAGATTTTCTTGCATCGCACAAAAAAATAGACTACTATCTGTTTATGGAAGTTGAGTCATAAGTGTTTTGACTGAAGCAGTCGTTATCTAGGATAACGGTCAGACAAAGCATGCAGAGCGAGTCAAGCGTTAGACGATAGTAAAACGCTGACACTTACTCCTCAATTTGCCACGATTGTCTCCTCCACCCTCCTCCTTTGGTGGATTTAGGCCAAGACCGCAAGGTCTTGGCCTCTTTTTTTGTCAAACGCAAATGTTGCCGCCCTTCAAGCTGTTTCAACGTGTAGTCGGCTAGTGACTTCAACGCAACCTCTAGCCCCGCATCGCGACGATGAGGCTTGCATTGGTGGTTTACGTTAGCTACTTGGCAACAATGTTTCGCTGTAGCCTTTAAAATCAAACTGATGCATTAAATAAGATAAGAACCGGCTGGCTCGAGCGCCTGTGGGTATTGCGGAGAATATTTTGCTCATTCAGGACGTCAAACTTGCGGTGATCGGGCTGGGCTATGTGGGATTACCTCTCGCAGTCGAGTTCGCCAAAAAAAGGTCAGTGCTTGGCTTTGACATTAATCCGGCCCGCATACAGGCCCTGCAGCAGGGCCACGACCACACCCTTGAAGTTGATGATGCCGAGCTTGCCAGCGCCAAAGGCCTGCGCTGTACGGCAGACCGCGCTGAGCTAAGCGCCGCAAATGTTTTTATCGTGACAGTGCCCACTCCGATTGATGAATATAAGCGTCCGGATCTGTCCCCCCTGATTAAAGCGAGCGAAACCATTGGTGCCGTGCTCAAAAAAGGTGACATCGTCATTTATGAGTCGACGGTCTACCCCGGCGCCACCGAAGAAGATTGCGTGCCGGTTCTTAGGCGGGTCTCGGGCTTAGTCTTTAACAAAGACTTCTTTGCCGGCTACAGCCCAGAGCGCATCAACCCCGGCGATAAAGAGCACCGCGTCAGTACGATTAAAAAAGTCACGTCGGGCTCGACGCCCGAGATCGCGGCACTGGTTGATCAACTCTACCGCGAGATCATTGTCGCGGGCACACATTGTGCGCCGAGTATTCGGGTGGCAGAAGCGGCCAAGGTGATTGAAAACACGCAGCGTGATGTCAACATCGCGTTGATCAATGAACTGGCGTTGATTTTTAATAAGCTTGGCATCGATACCGAAGCCGTCTTACAAGCCGCCGGAACAAAATGGAATTTTCTACCCTTTCGTCCGGGTTTAGTGGGCGGTCATTGCATTGGTGTCGATCCGTATTACCTCACACATAAAGCACAATCGATTGGCTATCATCCCGAAATCATTTTGGCTGGGCGTCGCTTAAACGACGGCATGGGCAGCTACGTGGTCTCTCAACTCGTTAAGTTGATGACGCGCCAGCGTATCCATGTACAAGGTGCGCGCGTGTTGGTGATGGGTCTGGCGTTCAAAGAGAACTGCCCCGACCTGCGCAATACCCGTGTAGTGGATATCGTCAAAGAGCTTCACGAGTACAACGTTGAGGTAGACGTGTACGACCCGTGGGTGTCGGCACAAGAGGCTCAGCATGAATACGGTTTCGCGCCCGTGCAAACATTACAAGCCGGTCGCTACGATGCGATCATTGTTGCGGTGGCGCATCGGCAGTTTATCGAGATGGGTGCGTCAGCGATTCGGTCCTTAGGTAAGCCCGAGCACGTGCTGTATGACTTGAAATATATTTTGCCGGCTGAGCAGTCAGATCTGCGCTTATGACACAGGTACTTAGCACGCGCTATCAGCAAGTTCAACAACAATTGCGCGCGACCCCGCGCGGTTGGTTGGTCACTGGGTGCGCAGGTTTCATTGGATCGAATTTGCTCGAAGCCTTGCTTAAGCTTGATCAGCGTGTGGCGGGCCTTGATAATTTTGCGACGGGCTATCAACACAATCTTGACGAAGTTCGGGCAAGCGTTAGCTCCGAGCAATGGTCAAACTTTCGGTTTATACAAGGTGATATTCGCGAGGCGTCAACCTGCGCACAAGCTGTGGATGGTGCAGAGTTTGTACTGCACCAGGCGGCTCTTGGGTCGGTGCCGCGCTCGCTCGCCGATCCAGTTACTACCAACGACGTCAATATCTCTGGTTTTTTGAACATGTTGGTCGCCGCGCGCGATGCCAAGGTACAGTCGTTTGTTTACGCGGCCTCAAGCTCAACCTATGGCGACCATCCGGCGTTGCCAAAGGTTGAAGATCAGATTGGCAAACCGCTATCGCCCTATGCGGTTACCAAGTATGTCAACGAGTTGTATGCAGACGTCTTTGCACGCTCTTACGGTGTTAAGGCGGTTGGCCTTCGCTACTTTAATGTATTTGGTAAACGGCAGGATCCCGAAGGGGCCTACGCTGCAGTGATCCCCAAGTGGATTGCTGCCATGCTTGGTGGTGAGGCTGTGTCAGTGAATGGCGACGGCGAAACGAGTCGCGATTTTTGTTTTGTGGACAACGCAGTGCAAGCCAATATTTTGGCGGCCCTGGCAGGCGATGAGGGCACGAATCAGGTGTACAACGTTGCTGTCAATGCACGTACAAGTTTGAACGACCTACACAAACACCTAGTGTCAACGCTTGCTGAAAACGCAGTGTCTTATTCGTTAGCGCCAAACTATCGAGATTTTAGAGCAGGTGACGTACGACATTCTCAGGCCGAAATCTCGAAGGCGCAGCGTTTGCTTGGCTATCGACCTACTCACACAATCCTCCAAGGCTTGCAAGCTGCAATGCCTTGGTATCTTGAGTTTTGCGCGAAGTCGCGAGCGCCTTAGCGCGCGACTTATTCTCTTGAGTTTTGCGCGAAGTCGATAGCGTCTTAGGCGGCAACTTAGGCTTCGGGCGGTTGACCGCGAGCGATACGTTCTTCGCGACGGCGCTCGTAGGCATGGCTGTCGTCTGCACTAGTTGATAAACGGCGAATCCAGTGCGCGGTTGACGGATCAAAAGCACTCACGGCTGACCCACTGTCTTCGGCGTCGAGGCTTTTTTCAATATCGACGGCTAGCCTTTTGCCAAATTCAACACCCCATTGATCAAAGGGGTTGATGCCCCACAAGACGCCTTCGGTAAAGACCTTGTGTTCATACAGCGCCAAGAGTGACCCAAGTTGCTTCGCGTCAAGCAAAGGTAGCACGATTAAGGTGGAAGGGCGTCCGCCTGGGTGAACCCGATGTTGCGCAAGCTGTGCCGCAAGGACCGGATCTTTTTCTGTTTGGCTAACCGCTGCCAGCGCTTGCTCAAACGACTTACCTTCGCGTAGTGCCGCGCGCTGCGCCAAACAGTTGGCAATCAGCAGGCGGTGATGACGGGTGTGCTGGTGGTCGGGCTTGGCGCACAAGACAAAATCAACCGGTGCTCCTTTGCCGTCTTGATGTAACCACTGAAAAAACGTGTGCTGACTGTCGGTGCCGGGCATGCCCCAAACGGCGGGGCTGCTTGGCACATCTAGTGTGCTGCCATCAATCTGGGTCGCTTTACCTAAGGATTCCATTTCGAGCTGTTGCAACCATGGCACCAATTGGCGCAAGCGAGCGTCGTACGGGCACAGGGCAAATGAGGCGTAGCCAAGCACACTGCAGTTGGCCACGGCACTTAAGGCCATTTGCACGGGTGCATTGCGCGCGATGGGTGCATTCAAAAAATGCTCATCCATTTCGGCTGCGCCGCGACGCATATCATTCAGAGCATTGAGGCCAAGTCCTAAGGCAATGGGTAAGCCGATTGAAGACCACAGTGAATAACGGCCACCGACCCAATCCCAAAATTCAAAGATGCGGTCGTCACGAATACCAAAGGCACGTGCCGCTGCCGGATTGGCAGTCACAGCAACGAAGTGCTCAAGCGGCTCGCTGACGCCGTTGGCTGTGAACCATTCGATGGCACGCGCTGCATTGGCAAGAGATTCGGTGGTGGTGAACGACTTTGACGAAATAATGACCAGGGTATCAAGCGGGTCGAGCCCGTCGAGCGCGCCGGTAATGGCGTGTGCATCAACGTTAGAGGCAAAACGGATCGTGCGCCGACTGCTGACGCCAGCCAGTGCTTCAACGGCGAGCCTTGGGCCCCAGTCGCTGCCGCCAATGCCAAGATGCACGACGTTGCGATACAGGTTTTGCGCGTTCACCAAGTCAACAAAATTGGCCAAACGTTCTTGTTCGGCTTTGATCGCGCTGGCCACGCCCGCTGGTGGGTGCTCAGACCGCAGGGCGGTGTGCCAAGCGGCACGTTTTTCAGTCCAGTTAATGGCCTCGCCTGCAAAGAGCCCTTTGCGCGCAGCCTCAAAGCCTTGTTGGTTGAGCAGCGCGGCCGAGGCTTGTTCAAACGCCACAGAGTAGCGCTGGGTACTCAGATCGACTTCAAGATCGACGGCGGGCAAAATACGCAAGCTGTCTGCCGTAAGCGGACTGGTGTGTACGGCTGAAGAAAAAGCAAGCCAAGCTGGACTTTTAGACAACGAGCTCATGAGTGTAGAAGCTGCAAGAAAATTAAAAGGGAAGCGTGACGTGTGGCGCAAGCGCTAGCAACTGCTTGCGAAACGCGTCTTGAATACGCACGAGGGCCTCGGCGGTGTCACCCTCAAAGCGCAACACCACGACAGGGGTGGTGTTTGAGGCGCGAGCTAACCCAAAGCCATCAGGGTAGTCGGCGCGCAGGCCATCAATTTTGAGGACTTCGGTTGCGCCAGCAAATACACCTTCGGTTTGCAGGCGTTTGATCAAGGCGTGAGGCTCGCCCTCAGACATTTCAAGTTTGAGCTCAGGCGTTGAAACACCCTGTGGAAGCGCCTCAAGTACCGCTGACGGGTTGGCTGAGCGTGACAAAATTTCAAGCAGACGGCAACCGGTGTACAAGCCATCATCAAAGCCAAACCAACGCTCTTTAAAAAATACGTGACCGCTCATTTCGCCGGCCAACGGTGCGCCAGTTTCGGCAAGTTTGGCTTTAATCAGCGAATGACCGGTTTGCCACATCAACGGCACGCCGCCCGCCTCGCGAATGGCGACGGCAACGTGGCGACTGCACTTGACGTCATAAATAATGGTTTCGCCGGGGCAGCGGGTGAGCACATCGCGTGCATACAAAATCAGTTGACGGTCAGGCCAAATGATTTCACCTGACTTTGTGACAACGCCCAAGCGGTCACCGTCGCCATCAAAGGCCAAACCAATTTCGCAATCGGTGGTCTGTACGCAACGAATCAGGTCTTCAAGGTTATGCGGATCGGCAGGGTCAGGATGATGGTTCGGAAACGTGCCGTCTACGTCGCAAAACAATTCGGTGACTTCGCAGCCTAGGGCGCGAAACAGTTGTGGAGCAACTGCGCCGGCGACGCCGTTGCCGCAATCGATGGCGATTTTCATGGGGCGGCTCAACTTGACGTCACCGAGTACGCGCGCCAGATAAGGCGTCAAAATATCTACGCTAGTGGCAGTGCCAGATGCGCTTGCGTGCGCGGGGCCTGCAGCGACTTCATCGCGCAGAGCCAAGATGGCCTCACCGTGCAGGGTGCCGCCGCCCATCATCATCTTAAAACCGTTGTAATCGGGGGGATTATGGCTGCCAGTGACCGCGACGCCCGACCCTGTTTTTAAGGTGTAAGCGGCAAAATAGACCAGAGGGGTGGGTACTTCGCCCACGTCAATGGTATTGATGCCACCGTCGCGCATACCCTGCTGTAATGCCGCCGCAAGTGAGGGGCTACTGATGCGGCCATCGCGACCCACCACCATGGTGGTGACGCCTGCTGCCTTGGCACGGGCCGCTAAACCGCGGCCAAGATCTTTTGCAAAATCTGGGTTTAGTGCCGAGGGAACAATGCCACGGATGTCGTAGGCTTTAAAGGAAGAATGCGGAAACGAGTAGTTAACTGGCACGACGGTAAGCTCCGAAGCTCTTAGGGGATAAACGTTTACTAAATAAAACTACGTGCCTCATTATCACCGATCCGTGACACTCATGCCGGCTAACTCCCTTACAATTTGTAGTGACTGACGCAGCTTTTTTTTAATTTGCTTAAAACAGTGGCGCGTTGCACAAAACGTCAACTTGAGACGGATCGATGTAGCAGCCAGTGCCACAACAACTCCAGAGAATCAAATGAACCTCTTGCCAGAACTCGAAAAATTATTAGGTGCCGCTCAGGTACTGACCGGTGAGGCCGCGGCCCCCTTTTTGGTTGACTGGCGCGGGCGTTACAAGGGCCAGGCACTAGCTGTGGTGCGGCCCGGGTCAACC
>JAIPCU010000150.1 GCA_021738045.1 Candidatus Methylopumilus sp.
CTCACAGGGTACAGGCCTTGGAGAACCCATTCGGCCCCAAAGTGTTAACTATGTGACCGGTACAAACTGTAAACCATATGTCCAGAACGGACCTTTGCTACATGGCGGAGCGGACGGGACTCGAACCCGCGACCCCCGGCGTGACAGGCCGGTATTCTAACCAACTGAACTACCGCTCCGCAGCGATAAACTACCAAAAAACTGGCGTCCCCAAGGGGATTCGAACCCCTGTACTCACCGTGAAAGGGTGATGTCCTAGGCCTCTAGACGATGGGGACTAGATTTACTGCTTTCTTCGCGTTGACTGGTGGAGGTAAGCGGGATCGAACCGCTGACCTCTTGCATGCCATGCAAGCGCTCTCCCAGCTGAGCTATACCCCCAAAAAACTAAAGTCAGAGTATTTAAACGCTTAAACAACCGGCCATTTAACTAATAAGACTTCGATTTTGGCACTGAGAAAAAAGCACACAGTGTGTCTACAGCGAAGAAGCGAGATTATGCCTAATTTCTGGCTCTTACGCAAGTCGGGTTGCCGCTGTGTTGGTTCAACGTGAGAATGTCCGGTATATGCTAGACGGAAATGTCCGGTTCTATGGAGTGTTGCGGACCTGTAGCCGGAGGTGCTCAGTCGCCGACTTCAGCGCGAAAGGGTGAATTGAGCCCTTGCATGTAGCGTTCGATGCCCGTGCGCTCTTGCTCTAAGAAGCGTTCGACGGCGTCGGCGAAGGCTGGGTGCGCCAGCCAGTGGGCCGACTGGGTCTGCACGGGTTCAAAGCCGCGGGCGAGTTTGTGTTCGCCTTGGGCGCCACCCTCGATCACCGCGATATCGTGTTGAAGAGCCCACTCAAGAGGCGTGTAGTAAGCCAATTCAAAGTGCAAGCAGTCGACGTGCTTCAGGGCGCCCCAATAGCGCCCGTACAGCCTGCGTTGACCGTTGGTGGTGTCAAGCCATAGCAAAGAGGCCGCGATGGCTTGCCCGTCTTGATAGGCCAGCGCAATCACGCAATGCTCAGAGAGCGTCGCGCCTACCGCGTCGAAGAAGGCGGGGTTCAGGTAGGGAGGGTTGCCGCGCTGATGATAGGTATTGGCATAGCAGCGATAAAAAATATCCCAATGTTCAGGTGTCAGTTCGGCACCGGTGAACACTTGGGTTGTAACGCCAGCCTCTTTAACCTTACGTCGCTCGGCACGGATTTTTTTTCGTTTTGGTTGTGTTAACGATGCGAGAAAGGTGTCAAAGTCTGCCCACCCGCGGTTAAACCAGTGAAACTGTGTGTGCTTGCGTGGCATGCAGCCCGCGGCACAGAGTGCGGCCGTGTCAGCCTCGTTGGTGTAAAGCACGTGTAACGACGATAGCTTGCTTTCTGTTGCCCATTGCAGCAAGGCTTGAGCGGCGGCAGGGCGATGCGCATCGCTCGTAAGCAGGCGCGCGCCCGGCACGGGGGTAAAGGGCACGGCCGCCAGCCATTTTGGGTAGTACTGCAGCCCATGACGCTGATACGCATCTGCCCAAGCCCAGTCAAACACGAACTCACCGTATGAATGCCCCTTGGCATACAAGGGCACAGCGGCCACCAACGTGGCTGTTGTGGGGTCAACGGTGTTGACACCGTGGGTATCCCACAGTAGCAAGTGTTGCGGGTTCCAGCCGGTGTCGGTCGCGACGCTGCCAGACGCTTCGAATGCTTTTAAAAATGCATGCTGACACAAGACGGAACCACCGCTGAGGGTGACCAGTGCATTCCATAACGATGGTTCGATCTCATCGATACGGTCGATGATTTGCAGATGTAGTGGCGTCATTGAGCGGGCCGTTTGTCGCGACGATAGAACGCGCCGAGCAAGACCAATCCTACTAACAACAAAACGGGTAGATTACCCATTGAGCTGTAAGGGGTGAGCCCACGTTGACCTTGCACGCTGAGATCTAGCACTGCAGCACGATGTGGCGGCAAGCTCGCGAGGGTGTTACCTTGCTGGTCGATAGCACCCGTCATACCAGTGTTTGTGGCGCGAAGCATGGGGCGTGAGGTTTCAAGTGAGCGCATACGCGCCATCTGCCAGTGTTGCCTTAGAGCCCACGACTCACCAAACCAACCTAGGTTGCTGAAGTTCGCCAAGATGGTTGCGCCTTGTTGTGCGCCCGCTAAACTGCCCACGTCAAGCGCTGAGAGAAGCTCTTCTCCAAAGACGTCTTCGTAGCAAATGTTGGGTGCGATGTATTGATCACCCACCGCAAAGGGTAGTTGATGAGCCGAGCCCCGATTGAAATCGCCCATCGGTATGGCTAAGAGATTCACGAACCAACGAAACCCCCAGGGTACGAACTCACCGAACGGCACAAGGTGTTGTTTGTCGTACCGCATTGCGTTGTGACCGCTTGTCAGGGCTTCAAGGGGTGTGGTGCGGTCGATGCCAATCACGCTATTGGTGTACGTGCTTGTCGCGCGATCAAACAGTGCTGCGCCCATCATGAGGGTGCTCTGTTGTTCAGTCGCTAACGCGCGCCAGGCGTTCCAGACGGCTGGGCTCAGTTGATGTTGAAAAACAGCTAACGCGGTTTCGGGCAATAAAATCAACTGAGGCGACGGCACGCCTGGGGGGGCAGGCGAGGCCGCGAGTTTAAGGTGTGTCGCAATCGTATTTTGGATATGACTGGGCGTAAATTTGATATCTTGTTCAATATCGCCCTGCACGAGCCGCACCGCCAGCGGTTGCCCGTGGTTGAACGTCCATGTGTATTGCTTCAGCCCCCAGCCACTGAGGGCTGCGGCAAGTACGAGCAGACCCACCAAGGCGTTTTTGGGTTGATGAGTGGGTGTGTTCTGTGCCGAGTGTACGAGCGCAGCAAGCGCCGCTGCGGCAAATGCCGCGACAAATGTGACCCCATAGACGCCCAGTACGGGTGCCCAGCCAGCAAGCCAGCTATCAATGTGTGCGTAGCCACTATTGAGCCAGCCAAATCCGGTGAACAGTGTGCCGCGTAGCCATTCGCAGAGCGTCCAGGCGGCGGCCCACACCAAGGCTGCCACGATGAGCTTCGCCGGCGTTTGCGTAGCGCTCGAGCGCTGAGGTGTGCAGATTTTGTGAGCGATTGCTGCGGCAAATGAGGCATACAGCGCTAAAAAGGCGCTGAGTGCCGTGAGCGCCAAGATAGCCAAAGGCAGTGGCATCAGCCCGTAGGTGTGCATGCTGATCGTTAGCCAATACAGCCCAACAACAAAATGCGCTAACGCAAACAACCAAGCCCGACGCGCCGCCATCAATGCATTGGGAGCCCGCCATACACAATGCACCAGCCAGGCCATTGTGATTAACTCAAGCGGGCTAAGTGCCCACCCAGGTAGGGGGTCTGGCGCAAAACTTAAGGCGTGCACCGCACCCGCAAGCAGCAAGCTAAGAGCCAAGCGCCAGGTCGCCCACCACGCTTGCACGTTCTAGTCGACCTTAGCAGGCGTCGTGCTGTCGTTGAGTAGACGTCGTTTGACGCGCAACCACAGCGCACGTCTCGAGTCAGCTCTCATGACCTCAATGCGCAGATCTTTGTGTAGACAAAAATCACCGCGATGCGGGATTCGACCGAGTGCGTGTGCCAACCAGCCGCCGACAGTGTCATAGTCGCCGTCAGGTAGCTTGGTGTTCAGTGCAGTGTTAAAGGCTTGGATTTCGGTTGTGGCTAAGACTCGCCAGGCTTGCGCACCGTCTGAGAAAACCGTTTGTTCGCCGGCGACATCGTATTCATCTTCGATTTCTCCGACGATTTGCTCAAGTATGTCTTCGAGTGTGACTAAACCCGTGATGCCGCCGTGTTCATCGATGACCACGGCAATATGGTTACGCTTGCTGCGAAATTCTTGCAACAACACGTTCAAACGTTTGGTTTCTGGGATAAAGACTGCGGGTCGAACGAGATCGCGCAGGGTGAGTGATGGATCAACCAAATGGCGCAGCAAATCTTTGGTCATGGCAATGCCGATGATGTTGTCGCGCGACTCTTCAAACACCGGAAAACGCGAGTGTGCGGTTTCGATAATGTCGGGTAATAAATCGGCGATCGACTCGCTGACATCTAGCAAATCCATCCGGGCACGAGGCACCATCACATCCAAGACTGTTTGCTCAGAGACAGCGAGCGCACCTTTGAGCATCGAGTATGAATCAGAGTCAATCAGGTTGCGGGCGCGCGCTGCGTCAAGCACAGTCATGATGCCTTCGCGGTCTTCGGGTTCGCGTCGCACGAGCGACAGCAGGCGATCAATTAAGCGGGGGGGCGAGGCTTTGGCTGAGTCGGTTGTGCTCTCAGCAGCAGGATAGGGATCTGACATTGTCCAAAGACGGAGTGATGGGACGTCTAGGATAACCTGAAAGCGCTGTCACACAAGCACCACTTTGACGCAACTTAGTCGATTAAGGGAGCAGATAGGGGTCGCGAATCCCCATTTGCGCCAAAATCTTTGTTTCTAAGGATTCCATATGTTTAGCTTCGCGGGCTTTGAGGTGATCGTAGCCTAGCGCGTGCAAGGTGCCATGCAGCGTTAGATGAGCAGCGTGTGCTAAAAATTTTTTGCCTTGCTCTTTCGCTTCACGCTGCAAGACTGGTACGCAGATCACAATGTCGCCACTGAGAGTGCCATCAGGCTGTTGGCCATAAGCAAAGGTCAACACGTTGGTGGCGTAATCCCTTTTACGATAGGCGTGGTTCAAGCTTTTCGCTTCAGGTAGGCCTACCAAGCGAACACTTAAGGACGCGCCGCGAAAGGAGTGTTGCAGATCGGTGTGCGCGACGTCGAGCGCGCGCTGTACCCACGCGCGCAAACGCCAGCGCGGCAGACGAGGCTCAGCCTTGGCATACTGCACCGCTAAAGAGAGCTCAGGCTTTTGTTTGCTCGTCTTTTTCATAGGCGTCAACGATTCGGGCAACCAAGGGGTGTCTGACGACATCACGACTTGTGAAGTGTGTGACGGCAATCCCCTTGACGTCTTTCAGCACCCTGACCGCGTGGGCAAGACCGCTTTTGTGGCCTTTGGGTAGATCCACCTGCGAGGGGTCGCCCGTAATGACGGCCTTGCTACCAAAGCCAATACGCGTCAAAAACATTTTCATTTGCTCGGGCGTGGTGTTTTGCGCTTCGTCCAAAATCACAAAAGCGTGATTTAACGTGCGACCACGCATATACGCTAGCGGCGCGATTTCAATGGTTTGTTTTTCAAATAAGCGTTGGACACGTTCGGCACCCATCAAGTCGTAGAGGGCGTCGTACAGAGGTCGCAGGTAGGGATCAACTTTTTGAGCAAGATCACCTGGCAAAAAGCCTAAGCGCTCGCCGGCTTCAACGGCTGGTCGCGTGAGGATTAGGCGCTGCACGGTTTCGCGCTCAAGGGCGTCGACTGCGCACGCCACGGCTAGCCAGGTTTTGCCCGTGCCCGCGGGGCCCACACCAAAGGTGATGTCGTGCTTCAGGATGTTGTTGAGGTAATCACGCTGGCGCGGTGTGCGGGGCCGTAAATCACTACGACGCGTACGTAAGGCAATCGTGCCGCTTTCGTCATCCAGCGGTGGAAACTCGTTTGGATCAAACTCTTGTTTGGCGGTATTGGGTAAACGACCAACGCCAATTTCAACCAGACCTAGTTGGATATCATCGACCGATATCTGGTGCTTGGCGGCACGTTGATGTAAGGCAAACAGCATTGTGCTGGCGGCCTCGGCATGTGTACCGTACATGGTGATTTTGTTGGCTTGGCGCTTGAGCTCAAGATCTAAACCATCAGCAAGTTGGCGCAAGTTTTCGTCAAGCGGGCCGCACAAATTCGCAAGCTGCTGATTGCTGCCGTCGAGGTTGAGTTTGACGGGGTGAGGGCGTGCGCGCGAAGACGTTTTTACCGTGGCGCGCGTCATTCCGAAGCACCGTTGCTCGACTGTTTGTTTGCTGCGGTCTTGCTTGTGTGCTGTGGTAGTTGGTCGTGCTCAAGCTCATTGTCATGATCTTGCGTCAAGACGCGACCTCTGAAAGTATTGGCCATGGCGTCGGTGATCACAACATCAATCATTTGCCCGATCAGGCGCGGATGTCCGGCAAAGTTTACGATACGGTTGTTGTCAGTGCGAGCGCTGAGTTCGTTGGTATCACGGGCTGAAGTGCCCTCAACTAACACGCGTTGGGTTGAGCCCACCATGCTGCGGGCAATGATATTGGCCTGCTCGTTAATCTTGGCTTGGAGACGCTGTAGGCGTTGTAATTTGACGGCCTGCGGTGTGTCGTCGACTAGGTCGGAGGCGGGCGTGCCCGGGCGGCGCGAGTAAACAAATGAAAATGAAGTGTCAAAACCGACGTCGTCGATGAGCTTCATGGTTTTTTCAAAGTCTTCTTCGGTTTCGCCCGGAAATCCAACAATAAAGTCAGACGATAGGGTCAGGCCGGGGCGCGCGGCACGTAATTTTCGAACCACTGACTTGAACTCAATCGCCGTGTAGCCACGCTTCATCGCCGCCAGTACGCGATCGCTGCCCGCCTGCACCGGCAGGTGCAAAAACGATACCAGCTTAGGCAGGCGCGCGTAGACTTCGGTCATGCGGGTGGTCATTTCTTTTGGGTGTGAGGTGGTGTAGCGAATACGTTCGATGCCAGGGATGTCGTGAACGTATTCAAGCAAGGTGGCAAAATCAGCGATCTCTGCTGAATGCGTGTGATCAAGGCCATCAAGCGTTTTGTTGCCGCCAGCACTGCCGGTGTGTCCACCCATTTTGCCGCGATACGCATTCACGTTTTGGCCAAGCAGGGTCACTTCTTTGACGCCCTGATCAGCCAGATCGGCGACCTCAGTTAAGACGTCTTCGAAGGGGCGCGAGATCTCTTCGCCACGGGTATAGGGTACGACACAGAAGCTGCAATATTTACTGCAGCCTTCCATGATCGAGACAAACGCTGAGGCACCCTCAACACGCGGGGGCGGCATGGCGTCAAATTTTTCGATTTCAGGAAAACTGATATCGACTTGCGAACGCCCTTCGGATTTACGCCGGGCAATGAGTTCGGGCAAGCGGTGCAATGTTTGCGGGCCAAAGACAACATCGACATAGGGCGCGCGGTCAACAATCGCCGAGCCTTCTTGACTGGCGACACAGCCGCCCACGCCAATGACTAGGTTTGGATTCAGCGCTTTAAGGTGCTTGATCCGGCCAAGGTCTGAAAAGACTTTTTCTTGAGCCTTTTCACGTACCGAGCAGGTATTAAACAAAATGATGTCGGCGTCATCGGCGGTTTTTGTGAGAACCGCACCATGCTCTTGCCCAAGCACATCGAGCATTTTGGCAGAGTCGTATTCATTCATCTGGCAACCAAAGGTGCGGATGAAGACTTTTTTGGGATCGGAATTTGTGTCAGCGACCGCTGAGGTATCAGGATTTTGCATGAGGGCGCCGGTGCGGGTGTTGATCCCGTGGGCTAAGTAGATAAAACGCTAGTGTAACGCCGATGTAGACGACTTATTCCTCGTAGACTTCGTCGGCTTGCTCGGCTTTTTTGACGGGTTTAATCAGGTCTTCGCGTTTGACGCCTAGCCACATGGCGATGGCAGCTGCCACAAATACCGATGAATAAATACCAAACCAGATGCCGATAGTCAGTGCGAGGGCGAAGT
>JAIPCU010000151.1 GCA_021738045.1 Candidatus Methylopumilus sp.
TTAGCAAAAGAGATCGGCGTGTCGCAGCGCCGCATCGGCGAAATCATCGCTGGCACCCGCGCAGTGACGGCTGACAGCGGTTTAAGATTTTCGCGCTACTTCGGAACTTCAGATGATTTTTGGACAGGTTTGCAATTTGACCTAGACCAGCGAAAGGCGAAAAATGCGTTAAAAGCGGTGTTGAAAAAAATTAAACCTCACGCGTCGGTTCCGCAGACGGTTTAATTGCAATCAGGCAAAGCGCTGCAAAGCTGCACACGGCCAGCCCAAAGGTCAGCCAAAGTACTCCAGTGCCCCATTGCGTTAACGCTAAGCCAAACGTGAAGGGGGCGATGGCTTGTGCGAATTTAGCGGGCATGGTGAGCCACCCTTGCCGACGGCCAAAGCCTTGCGGGCCAAACAGGGCTAGGGGTAAGGTTCCTCTGGCAATAATTAAAATGCCGTTGCCCAAGCCATGCAAAATGACAAAGAGCGCAGCAAAGGGGGCACCTACCACCACAAGCACAGCGATACCCAATGGGTGAGCCACAGCTGCAATTCGCGTACCAATTAAGGGGTGTAGCCGTCTTAAAAACGAGAAGTCGAGGATTCGACCCGTAATTTGAGCAGGACCCACTAGCGCACCAATTGAAAAGGCAATCGCCAAAGGTACGCCGACCCCTTCTAATAGACGGGGCAAGTGTGACATCATGCCCATGCTGATAAAGCCGCTCGAGGCGAACACAAAGGCCAGTAACACCGTAATGTATTTTTCACGCTTGGGGTCGTGCACGATGGTGCTCGGCTGTGTCGTTTGATTGTGTGACTCAGCAGGGGCTTCGGGATCAGCACTGTCAGAGGCACGCGGGATGAAAGCGTTGAGGGGTAGCGCGACCAACACATTCATGGCTGCCCAAAACCAACAGACTCCGCGCCAGCCGTAGCGCTCTTCAACAAACACTGAGATGGTCCACCCCGCCACGCTGGCAAACCCCGCCACCATTGTGACCCCAACGAGCGCGTTATGTGATTTTTTGCCAAATATTCGTACGATTGCGGCAAACGCGACCTCGAACATGCCGGTGGCCATGCCTAACCCTAACACCGCGTAAGCCAGCAACAGTAGACCGAGCCCTTGCGCAAGCGCCAATAGCGAAAGCCCTGCTGCCAGCAATAAGTTTGAGGCAATCAGCACGGGTCGGCCGCCAAAGCGATCCACCAGTTTTCCGGCCGTGGGGCCGGCAAGCCCCGAGACGGCCAGTGCGAGCGATAAGCCAGCGTACACCGTGGCACTCGAAATCGATAGCTCAATGCTTGCGGGGACTGCCATCACCGCGGGCAGATAATAGGCGCCTGCATGCGAAATCACTTGAGCAGCACCCACGACGGTGACGATTGGATAGACGCGTTTGGTCATTGGGTAAAGACTTAAAGGTTAAACCGCCAGTCGGCCAACGCGGTAGATCGTTTGAATTCTGGTTTGGTCCGTTGGCCGCACAGGCTATTATTAACCAAGTTTGGTTCAAGCGTTTGTCGCCATTACGTTGCTTTGAGGTTCTTGGCGTTTTTTCTTAAGCGAGTGTATGGAAATCTCTCAAATTCAGCTCAACTACATCGATGTTGAAGATCGCATGGTGCTGCGGATCAACATGGGCGTTGAGCAACACTTGACCTTGGTACTCACCAGGCGGATTGTGCGCTTTATGCTCGACAGCCTTTCGGTTTTGTTGCAGCGCATTTCGCCTGCTGAGCCAATCGCACCTCACTCTAGTGCTAGTGCAAACGAAGCGCCGGCTGCGCTCGGACAAATTGGCAAAGACACTGCACCGTTTGAAGAACGTGCCCCAGAAGGTAACGTGTTGAATGTTGGCAGCGCGGCGGTCTTAGTGAATAACGCGGCTTGCCAGCAAACGGATACCGGGTTGACCTTTACCTTTTTGATTGAGCCCTTGCAGCCCGTGAATTTGAACCTCTCAGCGCACTTGGGCTTGGGCGTTTCTCAACTCTTGACTGAGTTATCCCGTCGTGCCCAATGGTTTGACGTGACTGCAATTGGTCAGCGCGAGACGAGTAAAGAAGCATTAATGGATTTGATGCCAAACCAAGGGTCGGTGACGTATCATTGAATACTAGTGATTTCATCAATCATGCATGAAACGCTGATGGTGCATTCAGCGCTAACACTTCAGTAGTAACAGATAATTAATAATATTTTCTATCCAGATAACGTTTGCGTGAGCCTACCAATGAGCCGTCAACAATCCATCGATCTCGCTACTGCCTACTTTGATCAAGGCCACTTTCAGGCCACACTCGCACGTCGCGTTGGGATGGCCACCGAGAGCCAAGAACCAGGCAAGGTCGAGATCCTTACGTCATATCTCACGCAAGAGCTCACGCCTTATCTGAAGACCATGGGTTTTACCTGCAAAATGATTCCGAATCCAGTTGAGGATCGCGGTCCATTTTTAGTGGCAGAGCGTCTTGAACAAGGTGCTGACTTCACCGTGTTGAGCTACGGCCATGGTGATGTCGTGCGTGGCTATGCCCCGCAATGGAACAAAGGCCTAGCCCCCTGGGACTTGAAAATTGAAGGTGACCGTTGGTATGGCCGCGGTACCGCAGATAACAAAGGTCAGCACACGATTAACCTCGCGGCGTTAGAGCAAGTCATCAACACGCGTGCTGGGCGCTTAGGCTACAACATCAAACTATTGATCGAGATGGGCGAAGAAATGGGCTCGCCTGGTTTGCGTGAAGTGTGCGAACAATACGGCGACTTGTTAAAAGCAGATTTGTTTTTAGCTTCAGATGGCCCGCGCGTATCAGCCTCGCGCCCGACTTTGTTTTTAGGGTCACGCGGTGCGTTTAATTTTGAATTGAAATTAAATCTGCGCCAAGGCGCGCATCACTCGGGTAATTGGGGCGGCTTGCTGCGCAACCCCGGTATTCGTTTAGCGCACGCGATTGCTTCGATGGTCGACGCGAAGGGGCGCATTCTGGTGCCTAAACTGTTGCCTAGTTCGTTGCCTGAAAATGTCAAACGTGCACTCGCCAATATTGAAGTGGGGGGCGGGCCCAATGATCCTGAGATCGATCCTGAGTGGGCCGAACCCAGCCTTACACCGGCCGAGCGTGTGTTTGCCTGGAACACCTTTGAAACCCTTGCGTTTAAAACTGGTAATCCAGACGCTCCGGTGAATGCGATCCCTGGTTACGCGATTGCCTTTTGTCAGTTGCGTTACGTGGTGGGTAGTGACAACGAAAACTTTTTAAAGCATATTCGTGACCACTTGGATGCGCATGGTTTCACCGATGTTGAGGCTGCCGCCAGTCGTGGCGAGGCGGCCGAAGCGACGCGCTTAGATCCCGATAATCCATGGGTCAAAATGGCGGTCGCATCCATCACGCGCAGCACGGGTAAAACGGTTGATGTCTTACCCAACTTGGGCGGCACTTTGCCCAACGATGCTTTCTCAAAGATCTTAGGTTTACCAACCGTATGGGTACCGCACTCATACGCGGCTTGCTCGCAACACGCGCCTAACGAGCACATGCTGGGCTCAGTCGCACGCGAGTCGCTGCAACTCATGGCCGGTTTGTTTTGGGATCTTGGCGACGAGGGCGCGCAGATCGCTGCAGCGGGTGTACCAGCGTAGATTTGCGAATAGTCAAGGGGTGAAAGACCTGTTGAAATCTTCTTTTAACTGCTAGTTCGTGCACGTTTTAATGTGAGGCTCTAGGGCCTCATTTTTATTTTTATTGCACTTAGTGGTATAGTTTAGGAAGATTTGCATGCAGGTATTTGTGACAAAAACCTTTGATCGGTGGATGCGTAAAAGCAGGCTCAGTGAAGAGAGAATATTGTTAACTGCTCTGGAAACTTTTTCAGGTTTGAGCGCGGTTGATTTAGGATCAGGACTTATTAAAAAGCGGATCGCAATCACTGGTCGCGGAAAGCGCAGCGCCGCACGAGTCATTATCGCCACGCGCAAGCACGGTCGGTATTTTTTTCTTCACGGGTTTCATAAAAATGAGCGTGCAAATTTAAACGAACATGAATTAGATTATGTTCGACGGATCGCGAAAGATCTTTTAGATTTGACGCAACAAGAACTTGCTGTAGCGATACAGGCTGGTCAGCTTATTGAGGTGAACCATGGCGACTAAAAAAGCTAACAATCGACTGATTGAAGAATTGCACGAGACAGCCGAAGGCTTGCACTCGCTGGGCCTGATCAATAAAAAACGCATGCTTGAATATGAATGTTTGAGAAACTTAACAGTACAGCCTATGCCTGCGGCAAAGATCAAATCGATTCGCGAACGGGTGCGCATCAGTCAAGCGGTGCTTGCAGCCGTGCTCAATACCAGCGTGTCAACAGTGCAAAAGTGGGAAGTTGGCGATAAAAAACCTAGTGGGCCCTCGCTCAAGCTGCTGTCGCTGATTGAGCGCAAGGGACTCAACGCAGTGCTCTGATGTGGCGCGTAAGTTGACGCATCAAATCACCTCAGTCTTAAACCATTCACGCGCAAGGCGATCCCAGAATTGTGCGCCCACACCTAAGATGTCGTCATTAAAGTCATAGCCTGCGTTATGCAGACTGACGCCCGGTTTGCCGCCTTTGCCATTGCCGATAAAGCCATAGGCGCCTGGCACTTTAAGCAGCATGAAGCTGAAGTCTTCGGCCGTCATTGCAGGTGGGATGTTATCGAACGCGTTCTCAACACCAACAGTGGCGGCCATCATTTTCGCCATGAACGCGGCTTCTTTTGGATGGTTGTCGGTGCTGGGATAGCCCGGCTTGAGAATAAATTTTGCGGTCGCGCCATGTGCGGCAGCGATATGCTCGCTGATGCGTTCAAGGCCCACAGTCAGGCGATTGAGAGTCTCTTGCGTTAACGCACGCGTGGTGCCATAAATGATGGCTTCGTTGGGGATAATGTTTTCAACGGTGCCTGATTCGATCTTACCAACGGTGACGACTGCGCTATCTAGTGGGTCGGTACCGCGCGACACGAGCGTTTGTAATTGACCGACAATGGTGCAGGCCACAGGGATTGGGTCGATGCCAATGTGTGGTTGCGCCGCATGACCACCCTTGCCGCTGACGCGAATTTCAAAGCGATTGGCGGCCGCCATGATGGGGCCCACGCGCACGCCCATTTGACCGGCGGGTAACACGGGCCAGTTATGCAGAGCAAAAGCCGCCTTGGCTGGAAACTTGTCAAACAAGCCGTCTTCGATCATGGCGCGCGCACCTGCGCCGCCTTCTTCGCCCGGTTGAAAAATAAAGTGGACGGTCCCGTTGAAGTCGGGGTTGGCCGCCAGCAATGTGGCGCCACCCAACAGCATGGCGGTATGACCGTCGTGGCCGCAGGCGTGCATGCGCCCAGTGTAGGTGCTGGCATGCTCAAACTGGTTCAGTTCTGTGACGGGCAGGGCGTCCATATCGGCGCGCAGGGCCAGCACGCGCGCAGGGTCGCCCGCTTGAGGGCCGCGCCCACGCAACGTGGCCACCACACCGGTTTTGCCCATACCGCGGTGAACATCCAAGCCAAGTTCAGTCAGGTAATTTGCGACTTGGTCTGAGGTGCGTACCTCTTCAAAGCGTAGCTCTGGGTGAGCATGCAGATCGCGCCTAAAACGGATCAGTTTGCCAAGGTAAGGAGTGATGTCGGTAACATCGATCGAAGCGGTGTCAGAAAAAACTTGCATAAAAACCTCGGTACGCGAGAACGCGTTGCGTGAGAATTTGGTGGGCCAGCGTCAGCGCGGCATTGGCGCTTAAACTCCGATCCCTGTTAGATTCAGTATATAGTTTTAGATTCATGTTGGCGATCAACTCAAATGCCCTTAAAAATCAAAGGGCTTGGGTCTTGTGAAGCGCTCAAAATTACAAAAAAGGCCTTTTATGCAGACTTCTTACGATCTTTTGATTCGAAACGCCACGATTGTGGATGGTACTGAAGCGATTCGCTACACCGCAGATATTGGTATCAACGGCGATCGGATCATTAAAATCTGTGATTTGTCGTCATCTACTGGAAAAACAGAGATTGATCTTAAAGGACAAGTGGCTGCGCCGGGTTTTATCGATGCGCATACCCATGACGATCGCTTAATGCTCTCAAACCCAGAAATGACCCCCAAGGTTAGTCAGGGTGTAACAACAATTATCGGTGGCAACTGTGGGGTCTCTCTGGCCCCAATGCCTCGTCCAATCCCGGATCCAGTGACGCCACCCTTGAATCTGCTCGATGACGAGGGTAAGTGGTTCAAGTTTGCTACCTTCAAGGCCTATTTGGATGCCTTGCGTGCCCAGCCTTCAACCACGAATCGTGCCATGCTGGTTGGCCATACAACGCTGCGCGTGGCCACGATGGATGATCTTGAGCAACCCGCCAATGCCGCTCAAATCGCAGCGATGCGCGAGTTAGTGGTTGAAGCCATGCAGGCGGGCGCCATCGGTGTATCGACTGGTTTGTTTTACGAACCTGCGGTTGCAGCCCCCACCGAAGAAGTCATTGAGATTTGTCGGCCGCTAAAAAAATACAACGGTCTGTATTGCACACATATGCGCGACGAGGCCGATGGTGTGATTGACTCGCTTGAAGAGACTTTCAGGATTGGGCGTGAAACGGATGTGCCGGTTGTGATTTCGCATCACAAGGTGATCGGAGCAAAAAACTATGGTCGCTCAGATGAGACGCTTGCGTACATCCAAAAAAATATGGCGAAGCAACCGATTTGCTTGGATTGTTATCCTTACACAGCGGGCTCAACCGTGTTGTCATACAGCCGGGCTGAGACGTCATCGCGTGTGATTGTGACCTGGTCCAAACCCTTGCCGCAATATGCTGGGCAAGACCTCGACAAGATCGCCAAACAAATGGGTGTCTCAGAAAAAGAAGCCGTCGTTAAACTGCTACCAGCGGGTGCAATTTATTTCAGGATGGATGAAGGCGATGTGCAAAAGATTTTGCAATTTGCCCCCACCATGATCGGTTCAGATGGATTGCCGCACGATGCTTCACCGCATCCAAGATTGTGGTCAACCTTTCCGCGCGTGTTGGGTCACTATCGTCGTTCGCTCAAACTGTTTTCGCTTGAAACCGCGGTGCATAAAATGACGGGCCTGACTGCAACGAACTTTGGCCTGACTGATCGCGGTGTCATTAAAGAGGGTGCGTTTGCTGACTTGACCTTGTTTGATGAATCGACCATCGATGAAGTGGCGACCTACGATAACCCGATCGCCTTGGCCAAAGGCATTCATACAGTGATTGTAAATGGCGAGGTCGTTTGGGCGCAGGGCAAAGCGACTAGTGCGCGACCAGGTCGAGTGTTATCGCGCGTGCTGCCTGCTTAAATGAGTTGTATTGGGTGCGTTGCGCACGAATTAGTGCGCCAACAAACTCAGTGCGACGGCCTCGGCCACTTTGATGCCGTCGACCCCGGCCGACAAAATGCCACCAGCGTAGCCCGCGCCTTCGCCCGCAGGGTAAAGGCCTTTTATATTTAGGCTTTGAAAATCTGCCCCGCGCGTGATGCGTAGTGGGGATGAGGTGCGCGTTTCAACACCAGTCAACACGGCATCGTGCATTGAGAACCCTTTGATCTTTTTCTCAAAGGCGGGCAGGGCCTCGCGAATGG
>JAIPCU010000152.1 GCA_021738045.1 Candidatus Methylopumilus sp.
GGTGGTGCAGAAGGACTTTGGACTGATGGTCGACGCTGATCTGTTTGAACTCAAAAAATACGGGCAATAAATATTCAGTCAATCAAGTTACGATCACTCAGGATACGGTCAATCAAGATGCGGTGAATCAAGATGCGGTCAATAAAAATACGACCACTAATTTTTGCGACTAAGGTTTGATGTACGCGTATTTGTCTTGGAACTGCAAATCAGCGATACGCACGACCCCCGAAGGTGTGAAGTCAGCATCGAGAATAAATTGCTCTTTGTTGAGCTTACGATTTTTGAGTGTGATTTCACAGATTTCAAAGCGTACGCCTCGCGACTTCAGCGCGGCGATTAGCGGCGCATACTCAACGGAATTTTTTTCATCCTTAGCGCCGTCCATCAACAGATCAACCCCTTCAGCATGGGTGACTACGACGATTGTCGTTTTGGGTGCCACATCTAAATGATTGCGAATGTTGCGCAGGCCTTTTAAGCCTTGCGTAGCAGCGTGGTCGATGTGGTAGACCACACTAGACTGCGCCGCTGCAGAACCCATGCTTAACATGCCAAGCATCAGGAGTAGGGCACAGGCAGTTTGTTTGAGTTGTGCTGGCATGAAGATCCTTGGTTATTTACACAGCGCACATGGTGTGTGCATAGAATTGAATAGGTTCGTTTGCTAAACGTGAGTCGCATTTACGCGAGCCCCGGATTATTGGCAGTGCCTTTAATGGTTGGCATATTCAAGGGGCTAGCTTTGACGGTTTTGATATCTTTTAAGTATGTTGTCATTAAGTCCCAGATCGGCTCACCACCTGCTTGCTTGGCTTCAACAGAGACTGGTGCCCAACCCGCCACCTTATAGCTGTGGTCTGGATCGATTAGTTTACCGGCTAAACGCATGTCAGAAATGCGTTTTCCGGCCCCAGCGGTTGGGTCAATCGCGTACTGCAGTCCACCCACGCGCACCATGTCGCCACCCTGTTGATAATAGGGATCAGGATTGAACAGATTATCGGCGACGTCTTCAAGAATCGTCTTGATCATGTCACCTTTCATCATTGTGGTAGTGGTGTAAGGGTAGGTGATGGCCGTTTGATCCATCAAGTGTTCGAAGGTGATCGTTTGACCGGGTAATAGCGACGTGCCCCAGCGAAAGCCAGGAGAGAAAGCAATCGGTGCGTCTTTAACCGCCATCAAGCCATCAAGAATGAGCTGATCAAAGCTACCGTTAAAGTTACCGCGGCGGTACAACAGACTTTCGGTGACGGCCAGAGGTTGAGCCAACTTAGTTTCGAAGGGGCTGCGTAATTTTTTGATTAAGGCTGCCATGTCTGGATCAGCGGGCAACAGGTCAGAGAACACTGGCATTAATTTATAGCGTACATCTGAGACCTTGCCGGCCTTCACGTCAAAATCTAAAACACCTAAAAACTTTCCGTTCGACCCGGCATTGGTGACTAAGGTGACGCCGCCTTTGTTGGTGATTTTAATCGGTGCCGGGACGCCATCATGGGTATGCCCGCCTAAGATCGCGTCAATGCCTTGCACGCGACTCGCCATCTTCAGGTCGACATCCATGCCATTGTGCGAAAGTAGTACGACGACTTTTGCACCTTTGCCTCGCACTTCGTCGACCACCTTCTGCATGTTTTCTTCTTCGATGCCGAACGTCCAGTTTTCAACCATATAGCGCGGGTTGGCGATTGGCGTATACGGAAAGGCTTGACCAATAATCGCGACCGACACACCATTCATTTCTCTGAGGGTATAGGCCTCAAAAACAGGATCCCCAAAATCTGTAGTCTTAATGTTTTGCGCTAAAAATGAAACCTTATTGTTGAAATCTTTTTCGACGATTTCTTGCACACGCTTTTCGCCTAGGGTCATCTCCCAGTGCGCCGTCATGATGTCAACGCCCATCGCCAGGCAAGCATCCACCATGTCCTGACCGTCCGTCCAAAGCGAGGTGCCCGAACCCTGCCAGGTGTCGCCACCATCCAACAGCAAGGCGCCAGGGCGCGAGGCTTTTAAACGTTTGACCAAGGTTGCCAAGTGAGCAAAGCCACCGACTTTTCCGTAGGTTTTTGCCGCGGCTTCAAAATCAAGATAAGTAAAAGCGTGAGCGTCGCGACTGCCTGGGGCAATACCAAATGCTTTCAGTAGATGCTCGCCGACTAAGTGTGGCGCTTTGCCTAACTGATCGCCAAAGCCAAGGTTGACATTGGGTTCGCGAAAATAAATGGGATTGAGTTGGGCATGACAATCGGTAAAGTGCAGCAAATGCACATTGCCAAATTTAGGCAGATCGTAAAAGGAATTTGCCGCTGCTTGGGCCGAGGTGGCGCTGGATTGCAATGCCAAGCCACCTGCGGAGGCAATCGCCAGCAACTGCATAAATTCTCTACGATTCATCGTTGTGCCATCTAGTTGTCGTTCGGCCTAGGCCAGTCAAAATTAAAGGAATGACAGTGCAGGCTTGAACCGCTACCTCGCTTGGCCGCAAGCGAGTTTGGGTGATGCTTCAAGCAAAGGCGAGCGATGCCTGTGGCTCAAAAAGTCAGACCCTGCAGTTAAGTTATTTATTGACCGGCGATTCAGGGTCAAGCAACAAGGCCATGACATCTTTAATCTGCTGTTCAGTCAGTAAGTTGAAGTGAGCCATACGAGGCATGTTGCTGCAAGCGTTATACGCTTTTGAATTGCTGATGCGATTCCAGGTGTAGGTCAAAATCGCATCGCTCGTGCCGCGTGTCTTGCCGTAGCCTGTTAACGAGGGCCCGATGTTGCCATACGAAATTTCTTGTTTGCTGATTTGATGGCAGTTGTAGCAGCCACCACCATTGGGTGCTTTGGTCGTATCTGACCAGGTTGCGCCCCGGCCGCTTTGTGCAACGGCTTCACCTGCTTTCCAGCTACCTAAATACTTTCCGTCTGCTGGCGGTTTAATTGCCGCCATGGCTTTACTTTGTTCTTCAATTAACACCTTTTGTGCCGCCGGGGTGTTACGGACGTCTGGGTCTGAGCACAGCGCTTGGATTGGATCTTGCTTAAGGCGATCAAGCCCGGCAATGCCTTGTGCTCTGAAGCCACTACTTAGCATGGCTTCAAACTTTGCGTCAACGGTCTGTGCCTGAGCGCCAAACGACAGGCAGCTGAGCAACACGGCGATCGTGCAATAACGAACGTATAAGGTGTTCATAAGTGAATTATCCTGAGCTGTGTTGTTTGACTTAGCGTTTGAGGCCGGGTGTTTGAACGATACCGCCATCGCCTTTGTTTGCCATAAAAATTGACAACGCAATGGTGACATCAGAACCATAAATCGGAAACGGCAAACGTTGCTGTCTGAAGCAATCATTCAGGCGGCGTTGCATGGTCCAGAACTCTCCGCTTGAGACGCGATAGGCTGGCCAAGCGCCCCAGCCTAAGGCTGCACCTGCTTGGGTGGTTAGGTCAGGCAGATCTTGCAGGCGAATACGCTGATCTTTGACTGAGTGACACGAGGCGCATGAAAAATCCATTGGTCCGCCTTGAAAGAAGAACATCTTTTTACCCAAGGCCACCATCTCTTTTTCTTTGGGATGCGTGGCAGGTACGTTAATTTTCATGTCTTTCGAATGCGTGACAACATATGCGACGATCGCTTCAACGTTTTTGCGTATGCCTTTGCCGAAAGCACCCTCGATGACCTCGGTTTGTGCGATACCTTGCAGAGTCTCCATGCAAGTCATTAAGCGAGACTCAAGGTCTTGCACGCGATCGGTATCTTTAAAGTAGCGAGGTAACTGCGCCGAAGCGCCATCTACAACTCCGGGCCCCAAGCCAAGATCGCATTTCTCAAGCGTCGCTTTTTTGGGGCCGGCGGGTTGCTTCCAAAGTTCTTCTCCCGCCATTTCATAGAGTTCTGACGGGTTGCCCTCGGCAATCATTTCGCGGTATTTGGCGATTTCATCGCTGGTGCTTTGTGAAAATGCCGGCGTTGTGCTCAGGCCTAGCAAGCTTACTAAAAGGAAGGATGCATATTTTTTTTTCATGATTGGATCCTGAGTCAAGGCTGCGTAAACAGCAAACTAAAAGTCTTTGCGGCAACCGCTTGGTTTGCAGTGACCAACGGTGAAGCGTTAAGACGTTTACAGCGGCAATGGTACTTTCTGAGTATCGCTTAGAAGTTAGAAGCGGCAATTAGACTGTTTGCCGCCCACTGGCTTTAAGTGATTTTTGCTTTATCGCTACGCTTGTCGCCAGAGTTATCCACCCAGTCAACAACGATTTCGTCACCCTTTGTAGCACCCTTGAATTTAAAATTCAGAAATGGATCTTTGGAGACAGCAGGGCCGAATTCGGCGGTAAAAACGGTTTTACCTTTCACTTGGGCGATCACCGTTTTGATAAAAAAAGCAGGGATCGTGGCGCCCGCTGCATCTTTACGTTGACCGGATTCCATGTCGTGCTTCATCAAAACCTTGACGTCGACGATGCCGTCTTTTTCAGCGGCGCGAATGCGCATTGGATCTGCCATGATGATTCCTTTTTAAATGTCTTAAACTTGATCTTAGAAAGCGTATGTTGCGTGCCTTAGCCGCCGCAACCACCGAGCGTGACTTTAATTTCTTTAGTGGCGATATACCACTTGCCATCTGCCTTTACCAAAGCGTGTACGTTTGAGCTTTGGCCCATTTTGACGCGGGTGGTGACAAAGGCTTCAGCGCCCTCGGGCAGAATAAATTGCGCGGCGAGATTGCTGGGATTTTTTTCGACCAAAATCGCGATTTGAGTGGCTTTGAGTTTTGTTTCAACGCCAACAGGTACGACCGCACCGTTTTCGGCGATATCGGGCGCGCGCATGATGATGTCGGTTGATGTCTCAGGTTTTGCGCCACCGATTGCTTTGAGCACATCGTCGAGGTTCTTGCCTTCAAAGGCGGCTTTGTTCCATTCAGCGGCTTGTGCGCTGGTGATCAGGCCCGTGCTTGCCATCAGGGCAATGACCGAGGTCAGGCGTAAGACGTTTCTGCGTTGGTTGTTCATTGTTGCTCCTGTCAATTTCAAAAATAGTGTGTGCTGATGTTAAGTATGAGGTCTTAGGGCTACGGGTTAGGCGTTACGTGAGCGTGTGCCTAGCTTTGACTCGTTGCTGCGCATATTACCGAATAGTTATCAATTGTTAAATATTACGCCGGTTCTGCGTAGGCTGCGGGCAAGGCTCTAAAGAGTGGTGAGTTTTCATCTGGCTGTTCACACTAATGAGTGGCTAGTATCCACTTGACCAACGCTTGCGAATCGGCCGTAGATAACTGGTTTTGAGCCGGCATGGGGATTGCACCCCAAACTCCAGCCCCGCCTTTTATAACTTTTTCAGTGAGCATTGCCTCGCTGGTGGGTTGATTTTTGTACTTAATCGCAATCTCAGCTAGCGAGGGGCCAACGAGTTTGCTGTTCGCAGCATGACAGGCAAAGCAGTTTTGCTTCTTAAAAAGGTCGGCTGCTGGCATGAGCGTAGCAGGGGTGCCAGACTTTGGGGTCGGGGCAGCTGCGCTTGAGGTAGTACCCGTTGCAGTCGAACCGGCCTGGGCGAGTCGACCTAGGTCTGAGCCGGGCAGTTTAGCCACGGGTGGCCGAGTGGTGTCTACCCCGCGAAACGGCCCATAACCACGGTTTTGCTCAGCGAGATTCTCGTGGGCATTGCGTGCGTAATCGGGCAGACTTGACGTGATCTTAACCGTCTCAACGCAATTGCTCATACAGGCAACCGCTTTCACATCGGGCGCATCGTCAATCCGCCACATGCCGTGCTCGCGCGTCATGCCATTGCGGTTTGGCATCAACTGTTGCACCTCGGCCATGTTCTTATTGCTCAACTCAAAGTCGTCAGGCAAAATTTCTGCCAGATTGAGCATGTAGGCTAAGACGGCGTAGGTATCGTCGGCTGTCAGCGAGCGAGGTGCGTTCCAAGGCATCGCGCGATAAATATAGTCATACAAGCTCGAAATCGTTGCCACTTTCATCAAGGTGCTGCGCTGAGGCTGCTTGGGGTCAGTCAGTGAGGCAACGCGGCCGCGCTTGACGTCTGCGGCGGTAGTGCCGCCTACCAAGGGTGTAAAGACCTCGTTTGACTCACCGAACGTGCCATGACAACTGGCACACTTGTTGTCCCAAAGCGTCTGGCCGTCTTGTACTTTGCCTGAGCCTGCGGGCAAGCCTTTCAGGTCTGGACGCACGTCGATATCCCACGCTTTGACCTCTGCAGCGGTGGCCGTGCGGCCGATGCCGCTGAACTGATTGGACGAAGCGCTTTGCGCGGCGCTGTCACTAGCCGTACAAAAGAGCGTTGCCGCACTAAACAGCGTGATTGCAGCGAGCTTTACATGATGGAGCAATGCGGTTTTGCCGGCTGCGGTCAAGACATTGAAGGCTTTGGTTTGTTGTACGAATCGATCAACTCTCGAGCTGTTGGCTTGAAATTTTGTCACGATCACTCGGCCGCCCATTAAAAATTTAGCCAACTTGTACATTGCTGACCTCACCGTTGGTGTCGAGTTTCCAGGATTGAATCGCGTTGTTGTGATAAATCGAGCGTGTGCCGCGCACTTCGCGCAGCATATTGATCGGCGGCTGCACATAGCCGGTCGAGTCAATCGCGCGTGACTGCAAAATTGCCGGTGCGCCGTCCCAGTCCCAATTGATGTTGAAACGCGTGATGGCTTTCGTCAGGATTGGGCCTTCAAGGCGTGCTTCGCGCCAGTTCTTGCCACCATCCATTGAAACATCCACGCGCTTGATGGTGCCCCGTCCAGACCAGGCGATACCACTGACGTTATAAAAACCTTTGGTTAAAAGTTGCTGCCCGCCCGAAGGTGTCGTGATCACAGATTTACATTCTTGGATCGAGGTGTATTGCCGATGCAGGCCATCTGGCATCAAGTCAATGTAGTGCACGGCTTCATCTTTGCTGGCATAGGGTTGATCACCCACTTCAATACGACGCAGCCACTTGACTGAGCTCACACCTTGCGCGCCGGGCACCAGCAATCTGAGAGGGTAGCCATTTTCAGGTCGCAACATTTCTCCGTTCATCGCCCACACGACCAAGACGTCGTCCATGGCAGCCTCGACGGGGATGGTGCGCGTCATGCCCGAACCATCGGCGCCCTCGGCCAGAATATATTTTCCCTTTTTAAGATCGACACCACACAGATCGAGCAGTGTGGCAAGCGGGACACCGGTAAACTCGCTGCATGAAATCATGCCATGGGTGTATTGCACAGTCGGCACCGCAACGTTACCCCATTCAAGACCGGTGTTTGCGCCGCACTCAATAAAGTGAATGCGTGAAACGCTTGGTAAACGCATGAGATCTTCCATCGTGAAGATCATTTCGCGTTTGACCAAGCCATTGATCATCAGCCGATGCAGCGCCGGATCCAACTCATACCACCCCTGATGATGGCGCTCGAAGTGCAAGCCGCTCGGCGTGATCATCCCAAACAAACCTTGCAAAGGGGTAAACGATACCGATGCCGCCGACACTCTCGTTAAGCCTGGTGATTCTCGGCGCACTAAACCCGCCTCGTACTTTGATGGGATGCCGTATGGGTTTGCTGCAACGGGTTTGCCCA
>JAIPCU010000153.1 GCA_021738045.1 Candidatus Methylopumilus sp.
GCCAACTGGGCGCGCACTTTTGGGTCTTTCGCCACTTGGGCAAAAGCTTGACTTAGTTTGTTGATCGCTGCTTCGGGTGTCCCAGCAGGTGCCAAAATGCCGTACCAAACTGTCACTTCAAACCCGGGCAAAGTCTCGGCAACGGTAGGCGTATTAGGCAAAATCGAAGCGCGCTCAAGGCTACTGACTGCAATCGCTTTGAGTTTGCCTGCCTTGACCTGTTGAAACGAAGTCGAAATGCTGTCGAACATAAATGACACTTCATTGCCCAGCATGGCAATCACGGCAGGGCCGCTGCCTTTGTAGGGGATATGAACCATCTTTGTGCCGGTCAGTGTTTTAAATAATTCGACTGACAGGTGGCTGGTATTGCCGTTGCCTGCAGAGGCATAAGAGAGTTTGTCTGGGTTGGCTTTGGCGTAGGCGATCAGCTCAGCGATTGTATTGAAGGGTGAGCTGAGTGGTGCGGCGACCAAGAGTGGCAAGGTTGCCACCAGTGAAACAGGCGCAAAATCTTTACGCGTGTCGTAAGGTAGCTTTGGATAAAGCGCGTCGTTGATCGCGTGCGCGGTGAGTATCAGAATAATCGTTTGGCCATCGGGCTTGGCGCGGGCGAGCGCGCTCGTGGCGATCGTGCCGCCTGCACCACCTTTGTAATCTAGCACAATGGTTTGGCCTAATGCTTTTTGTAAATCGGGCAGCATCGGGCGTGCCAGCATGTCTGCGCTGCCACCAGGTGGATAGGGGATGATCAAGGTGATGGGTTGATTCGCGTTTGCCTGCGCCAACGCTAAACCGCTCAACGTCAAGCAGACCAAACCGAGCATCCAACGCGTGCTCTTTGTGATAAATGTTTGAAGCATGGTGTGTCCCTTTGTTTTAATCGGAGAGGCTTGCGATGAATTCACCGCAAGCGGCTGCGCCTTGGGCGCGCTTGTCAAACTGATGTGTACACAGGATCGCCCTGCGCATTACGACGAATCACGGCTAGCTTATCTGAAATTGCCAAGCTCGCCCCAGTTTTCTTTGCTAGGGTTTCTACCGTGAGCCCCTCGAGTATGGCGCGCACTACGAAGCCGCTTGCTGTCACATCGATAATCGCTAAATCGGTGTAAATCACGTTGACGACCCCTGCCGCCGTGAGTGGATAGGTGCAGGCTGGTAGTAGCTTGGGTGATTGGTCTTTAGTGACGTGTTCCATCATGACGATCACTTCGCGGGCGCCGACTGCCAAATCCATCGCGCCGCCAATGGCGGCAATCGCGTCGGGCCCTGCGGTGAGCCAGTTTGCGAGATCGCCATTTTCGGCAACTTGAAAACCGCCCAACACCGAGTAGTCTAAGTGCCCACCGCGCATCATTGCGAAGGCAATCGTATGCTCGGTAATCGAAGCACCAGGAAGCAAGACCACCGGGGTGCGACTCGCATTGATAATGTCAAGATCAATGTCGTCACCGCTCGCAGCGCCGCCCATCCCTAAAATGCCATTCTCACTTTGCAGCAAAATCTCGCGATCTGATGGTAAAAAATTTGCGACCAAAGTTGGCATGCCGATGCCCAGATTCACAACTGCCCCATCCGGAAAATCATGCGCGACGAGATAAGCGATGTCATTGCGTGACAGGGGCGTGTACAAGGACTGTGGCGTATTGCCCTCAGAAGCTTGTTTTGTGGTCGTGCTATTCATCGTTCGCCTCCAGTCGCGACAACGGCTTGAACAAAAATGCCTGGTGTCATGACCTGTTCTGGGGGCAGATCCCCCAAGCTGACCACGCGGTTGACCTGAGCGATTGAATATTTGGCGGCCATGCACATGACGGGCCCAAAATTGCGCGCCGCCCAACGGTAGGTTAGATTGCCCCAGCGATCGCCAAGGTGGGCTCGCACCAACGCCACGTCGCCGTGCAACGGCTGCTCAAGAATGTAGCCTTTGCCATCAATCACGCGCTGCTCTTTGCCTTCAGCCACTAAGGTACCAAAACCGGTAGGGGTAAAAAAGGGCCCCAGGCCAGCGCCCGCCGCGCGCAAAC
The DNA here is from genome assembly GCA_021738045.1 of Candidatus Methylopumilus sp. GTDB lineage: Bacteria > Pseudomonadota > Gammaproteobacteria > Burkholderiales > Burkholderiaceae_B > Zwartia. Next base: position 2,031 of record JAIPCU010000153.1, read on the forward strand.
GCTCTGCGAGCGTTCCTTGCGGCATGCACTCAAGTTCAACTTGCCCCGCCCGATAGGCAGCTAAAAAGGTTTCAGAATTAACGGGTCGTGGATGCGAGCAGACGATTTTGCGAACTCGTCTGGCCTTAATCAGCGCGGCAATACCCACCTCGTGGGTACCCGCGTTATTGCTGATAATCGTGAGGTCACGCAGCCCCTTATCTAGCACGGCATGCAACAGCTCAAAGGGGATGCCCGCCTCGCCAAAACCACTCACCATGATCGAAGCGCCGTCTTGAAGAGGCAAGATCGCGTCTTCAAGCGACTGCTTGATTTTGTCAATCATGTTTAATCCAGGGAGAGCTTGGCGGCTTCGACAATTTTTCTCCAGCTGGCTTGCTCTTTGTCCATGAAGGCGCCGAACTCGGCAGGAGTACCGCCACCGGGGACTCCGCCCATTTCGGCAAAGCGTTGCCTGATGTCAGGCATCTCAAGCACTTTTTTGGTGGCTTGTTGAATTTTGTTGACCACGTCAGCGGGTGTGCCGGCCGGTGCAACGAAACCAAACCAAGCGGTTACGACCATGTCTTTGATTCCAGCTTCAGCCATGGTGGGGATTTCTGGTAATTGAGCTGAGCGTTGCTCGCCCGTGATGGCCAATGCGCGAAACTGCCCTGAGCGAATGAAGGGAATTGAACTGGGTAAGTTGTCGATGATAAAGGTCACTTGGCCGCCAAGCAGTGCTGCAACGGCAGGGCCCATTCCCTTGTAAGGTACGTGCGTCAGCGTTAACCCAGTGCGCTGAGAAAACATCTCGGATGACATGTGGGGAGATTGCCCAGTACCGGGCGAGCCATAGGAATAGTTTCCTTTTGGGTCATTCTTAAGTGAGTCGACCAGCTCTTTAACCGATTTGTAGGGAGACTTGCTATTGACGACCAGAATATTTGGCACTGAAATCACCAAGGTAATAGGCGCAAAGTCAGTCGATTTATAGGGCAGATTTTTATAGAGGCTGTAGTTAATGCCGTTTGGACCAATGTTGCCAAAGCCAATGGTGTAGCCGTCAGGCGCTGAGCGCAACAACGCCTGTGTGCCGATGATGCCGGCCGCTCCTGCGCGATTTTCGATGACCACGGTGGTGCCTAAAGCTGTCCCAAGCTTTTCGCTTAGTAAGCGGGCGGTAATGTCAGTGGTACCGCCTGGCGCCGCAGGCACAATCAGGGTGATGGGCCTTTCTGGCCAGGCTGCCATGACAGGGGTGCTTAGCCCCAAGGCCGCAATCACGAGCGCACTGGCGCGAATTAGGGTTTTCATGAGTGTCTCCTCAGACATTAGTTAGACGATACTGCCGCGATTGTAGGTGCATTTGGGCTTCTAGAACGCAGTCTTCCAAAATCCGAGATTCTCTGACTCAGTTGGGGCGTTAAGATGGCGCATCGAGGAGAAAGCCAATGGATCTGACCTGGACCACCGAAGAACGCGCCTTTCGCAAAGAGGTGCAAGATTTTGTTCACGCTAAATTACCTGCCGAGTTACGCGCGAAAGCGTTTGCACACCACCGTGTCACGCGCGAGGAGTTTGTGTTTTGGCACAATACGCTGACCGATCACGGTTGGGGAGCACCGAGCTGGCCCAAAGAATATGGTGGCACAGGGTGGAACCCGGTTCAGCGCCTGATTTTTGAGATTGAGTCGTTTAAGGCAGGGGCGCCGCGCTTGATCCCGTTCGGGCTGAGCATGATTGGCCCAGTGCTCATGAAGTACGGCACTCAGGCTCAAAAAGATCATTTTTTGCCGCGCATGTTGCGGTTAGAAGACTGGTGGTGTCAGGGTTATTCAGAGCCGGGTTCTGGCTCTGACTTGGCCTCATTAAAGACTCGCGCAGAGCGGGTAGGGGATCGCTACGTCATTAACGGTCAAAAAACCTGGACCACCATGGCGCATCACGCCGATTGGATCTTCTGTTTGACGCGTACCGACACGAGCGCAAAAGCGCAGCGCGGCATCTCGATGATCTTGATCGACATGAAGCAACCGGGCGTTACGGTGCGTCCAATTAGGACTCTGGATGGCGGTGCTGAGGTCAATGAGGTTTGGCTTGAAAACGTTGAAGCGCCACTCGAAAACCTGGTGGGTGAAGAAAACCACGGTTGGACCTACGCAAAATATTTGCTAGGACATGAGCGAGGCGGTATTGCCGGTATCGGTCATTGCCACCGCGAACTTGCGATCTTGAAATCTTTGGCCGAGCGTACGATGGCAAGCGGCGAATCGCTAAGCTTAAGTTCAAGGGTACGTGACAGCATTAACCGCGCCGAAGGCCAGTTGTTAGCGCTTGAGCTGATGGTGTTGCGCGTGGCTGCGGGTGAAACGGATCCCGGGCCAAAAGCTTCGATCTTAAAAATTCGTGGGTCTGAACTGCAGATGGAGCTTGCGCGTTTGCAAATGCAAGTGGCGGGCGCTGATGCCTGGCCCTACGACCCTGAGTGGATGTTTGCTCAGTCCGAGGATCATGGACCAAGCCCCGAGTACTCGCCAGCCGCCGCAGCTGCATATTTTGATATGCGCAAGACGGCCATCTATGGCGGTACCAACGAAGTTCAAAAAGGCATCATTGCCAAACAAATCATCGGGGTATAAAAATGGACTTTACATACTCACAAGAGCAGCGCATGTTGACCGATAGCTTGCGCAGACTGGTCGAAGACAACTGGTCACGGCCCAAACGTCGCGAGCGTCAAAAGGCTGGCGTGCTGAATCGCAGTGCGTGGGGCAGCTTGGTTGAACTGGGCGTCAGTGGTTTGTTGGTGCCAGAAGAATTTGGTGGTTTTGGTGAAACGCCCGCCTCGATGCTTGCGGTGCATCAAGAGCTTGGACGCGGTCTTGTCAGTGAGCCTGCGATTTCAAGCGCAGTGATTGCGGTAACACTGCTCGCAAACAGCCAAAATCAGGCGCTCAAGCAACGCTGGTTGACAGCTCAGACTGAGGGTGACGCAGTCTTGGCGGTAGCTTGGCAAGAGCAGGGCGAGCGTGATTCGCAGCGCCCTCTGTGCACTCGCGCGACCGCGTCGCAAGAGGGCTACACGCTCGAAGGTCGCAAGATCTTGGTGTGGCACGGTGCCGGCGCGCAGGCGGTCATTGTGTCGGCGTTGCTCGACGGCGCAGTGGCATTATTTTTGGTGCCCTCAGATACCTCAGGTGTGTCGGTCCAAGATTACCCAACCTTTGACGGCGCGCGCGCTGCCACGATCCACTTTAAAGACGTAAGTGTGTCAAGCGAGCACTTGATCGCAAGCGGAGCGCAGGCCGAACAATTGTTGGCGCTAGCGCTTGATTACGGTATTACCGCGTTGTGCGCGCATGCTTGTGGTGCGATGGCTTATCTCACCGATAGCACGATTCAATACCTAAAAACGCGTCAGCAATTTGGCCAGCCACTTGCCGCGTTTCAGGTGTTGCAGCATCGCTTGGGCGATATGTTGATTCAATCTGAAATGGGTTTGTCAATGACCTATGTCGCCGCGATTGCACTTGGCGAACAAGATGCCGCGAAGCGCAGTCGTTTGGTCTCGATGAGTAAAGTCGAGGTCGCAGCTGCCGCGCGTTTAGTGGGTGAGATTTCGGTGCAGTTGCATGGCGGTATGGGGATGACTGATGAGCTTGAGGTTGGAGACTATTTCAAGCGACTCACCTATACCGATATGTTGCTGGGTGATACAAACTTTCACTTGCAACGTATGCAAGAGCTTGAGGTTGTTTAAAGGATAGTAGATGTCAACGACTGATTTGAGTGCGTGGTTGGGTAAATCACAAACTGTAGTAGACCGTATGGATCCAGGGCATGCGGCGCGTATCGCCGTCACGCTCGGGTGTCCAATCCCAGAGTTGGGTGCTGTGTTGCCGCCGCTTTGGCATTGGGCGTTTTTCTTAGAGACGGTGCCAATCGCGCTGACTGGCACCGACGGTCATCCGGCTCGCGGAAGCTTTCTGCCGCCTGCTGACAATCGCAATCGGATGTGGGCCGGTGGTCGGGTTGGGTTTGATGGTGGTTTAGTTGTTGGTGCCGAGGCACACAAAACCTCGACAGTGACCGCGATCAAAGAAAAAGCGGGTCGCACCGGTTCATTATTATTTGTCACCGTTAAGCACGACATCATGCAAAACGGCACACTCGTCGTCAGCGAAGAGCAAGATATTGTTTATCGCGAGCCCAGTCCGCCAAAGCTTCAGGGCACTGAGCCCGCGCCAGCGTCGCAATGGAGGCAACCTGTTGACCCTAGCGCGGTACTACTCTTTAGATACTCGGCTGTTACTTTCAATAGCCATCGTATTCATTACGACCATCCCTACGTCACCGAAAAAGAAGGCTATCCAGGCTTGGTGATTCATGGTCCGTTGATTGCCACCTTAATGTGCCAGGCATTTGTTCAGGCTCACCCCAGTGCAACGCTTAAGCATTTGTCGTACCGAGGCTTACGTCCTTTGATTGCGCCAACCGCTTTTGATGTTGCTGGTGCTGTGAACGCGCCGGGCGAGGCTAAACTTTGGGCCGAACAAGATGGCACCCTTGCACACCAGGCTGAACTGAGGTTTGAAGCATGAACATAAATACTATGCACGCAGCAGCCACGAAGGGCACCAAGAAGGGCCCGCTGCCCTTAGAAGGCATCACCGTAGTGAGTCTTGAGCACGCGATTGCAGCACCCTTTTGCACGCGTCAGCTTGCAGACATGGGCGCGCGAGTGATTAAGATCGAGCGCCCAGGTGTTGGCGACTTTGCGCGTAAGTATGACGAGCGCACGCGTGGCATGGCGTCGCATTTTGTCTGGACCAATCGTTCGAAAGAAAGCCTGACGCTTGATTTGAAGCACGCGGATGCAGGCCCAGTTCTTGAACAGTTGTTGGCGCAAGCTGATGTGCTGGTGCAAAATCTGGCGCCCGGCGCAGCCGCGCGCATGGGCTTGTCGTTTGATGCGCTACATGCCAAATTTCCTAAGTTAATCGTGTGCGATATCTCTGGCTACGGCGAGGGTGGGCCCTACGAGAAAAAAAAGGCCTACGATCTGCTGATTCAAAGTGAAAGTGGTTTTGTTTCGGTGACCGGCTCGGCTGAAGAACCTTCAAAGGCTGGTTGCTCGATTGCAGATATTTCAGCGGGCTCGTATGCCTATTCAAGTATTTTGAATGCGCTGCTCTTGCGTCATAAAACCGGGCTTGGCAGCCACCTCGATGTGTCGATGCTTGAAAGTATGGTCGAGTGGATGAGTTTTCCGATGTATTACGCCTTTGAAGGCGCTGCACCACCGCCGCGTGCGGGCGCGTCGCACGCCACGATTTACCCTTACGGTCCTTTTCCGGTGGGTGATGGCAATACGATCATGTTGGGTCTGCAAAACGAGCGCGAGTGGGTGATTTTTTGTGAAAAAGTGATTGAGCAAAAAGCGCTGGCGATTGATCCAGAGTTTGATAACAACACAAAGCGCACCGCCAATCGCGCGCGTTTGCGTGCGGTGATTGTCGAGCTATTTTCAAAGATGACGATTGCCCAGGTTGAGCAAAAGCTTGAAGAGGCGCAGATCGCAA
>JAIPCU010000154.1 GCA_021738045.1 Candidatus Methylopumilus sp.
CGCGTGCACGCGCGGTGAGCCTGCTTGAAAAAGTCGGAATCGCCTCTGCCGCGCAACGACTCGGGCAATATCCTCATCAACTATCGGGTGGCTTACGCCAACGGGTCATGATCGCGATGTCGTTGATGTGCGACCCAGAGCTTTTGATTGCCGATGAACCCAGCACCGCACTCGACGTCACCATTCAGGCGCAAATTTTGCGCTTGCTGGCTGACCTGCAAAAAGAGCTCGGTATCGCCATGGTATTAATCACCCACGACTTAGGGGTCGTTGCGCGTATCGCAGACCGTGTTGCCGTGATGTATGCGGGTCAAGTCGTTGAGCAAGGCTCGGCGGCTGAGATTTTTTCAGCGCCTCAACATCCCTATACCCAGGGGCTGATTAGTTGTATTCCAATTCCCGGGCGCACGATACCCGGCGGCAAACTTGGCACCATCCCCGGCGTCGTGCCTCCTTTGCTAGGCGATATGAAAGGCTGCGCCTTTCGAGATCGGTGCCCGTCTGTGCAGGCCGCGTGCGCGGGCATCATTCCATTGCATCAGACACCTCAAGGCCACCAGTGGCGCTGCGTGCTTGAGCCCACAGAGGTCGCAGCAGCATGAGCGCACTCATCCAAACCCACGATCTACAACGCAGCTTTAAGGTGCGCGCAGGTTTATTCAAACCCAGTCAAACCTTGCACGCCGTCAACGGAATCAACTTGTCAGTCAACCGAGGCGATGTCTTGGGGATTGTGGGTGAATCGGGCTGCGGTAAATCAACGCTCGCGCGTATGCTGCTAGGCTTGACCCCGCCTAGCCACGGTAGCGTGTCGTTTGACGGACAAGACCTCAGCAAGATTGATCGACGCGAGCTTGCCAAACGTGTACAGCCGATTTTTCAAGATCCGTATTCGTCACTGAATCCGAGGCGCACCATTGCTTCGATTGTGGCGTTTCCGTTAGATGTGGCGGGTGTAGGAACCAAAGTCGAACGCCGCACTAAAGCGCTTGAAATGCTTGAACGCGTCGGCTTACCTGCGCGCTATGCCGACAACACCCCAGGGCAATTATCAGGTGGGCAACGGCAACGTGTTGCGATCGCGCGCGCCTTGGTGATGCACCCCGAGATCGTGGTGTGTGATGAACCCACGTCAGCCTTAGATGTTTCAGTGCAAGCGCAGATCTTGAATCTGCTTTTAGACTTGCGCAAAGAATTTAACCTGACCTACGTGTTTATCAGCCATAACTTAGCCGTGGTTGAGCATATCGCCACGCAAGTGGCGGTCATGTATCTTGGTCGCGTGGTTGAGTTGGCGCCCACCGCAGACCTTTTTAAAAACCCCCGTCATCCGTATACGCAAGCCTTACTCGCGTCGGTGCTCACACCAGAGCCAGGCCTAGGCCTACCCGACCTTGGTCTCGGGCTTTCGTTTCCTGACCCTCTGCATCCACCTTCGGGCTGCACCTTTCATCCGCGTTGCCCACAGGCCACTGCCGAGTGCTCTGTGCGATCGCCTGAGTTATTAAAAAAAGGGCTTGGCGAAGTGGCTTGCCACTTGTATGACTCTGAAGCCTTGAAAGTTTCTAGCTAAACGTTAGGTGACTTCGCTTGTTGTTCAAGCTGCATAGGGTCATCTTGCGATAGGTCTTGACTGTGACAATTCAATTTAGTAGCCTCTTTTTCAGTTCATTTCGATCAATGCTACTGAGGCTTTTTGCCATGAATATTTGCCATATTTTATTGTTGTCTGGGCTCATCGCACTCCCAACGAGTGGAGCTTGGTCGCAGAGCAAAGACGTCACGCCTTCAACCAATCCAGCTGCTGCACCCGCTGCACCTACTGCGAGCGCGCCTGTTGCGCCTGTTGCTGCTCCCGCTGCAGCCGCTCCTGTTGCGCCTGTTGCTGCTCCAAAGTCTACGAGCAAAATAATCAAGACAAGTGAAGGCACTTTTACGGCCATGCGCGGCGCCAAAGGCCTGTACTGGAATTACACACCAACCGACAGCAGTTATGGGGTGATTTTGAAAGAGACAGAAAATACCGAAAAAAGTATTGTTCTTGAGGGCTATGGGTTGAAATTTACGATTGATCCGGTCGCCTTGAGACTGATTCTCACTCACGGTACAACGCGCAAAGCGGTCAACATTAATGAGGCATCTAATGTGGTCAACGCAGATAACGTCATCGAAATCACCTATAGCACCGGCAAATTTAGTTTTATCGAAGACGTTAATGGGTTTCAGGATGTGTGGGAACTCACACTGAAAGACGGCACAAAATATCAATTGATGGATCAAGGCGGGCTCATGCTCTATGATCCAATTCGCAAAATACTCATTGGCTTAGACATTGACAAAAAACTCATCACCTTTGATGTCGAATCGAAAAAACCAATGACGCAAAAAATGACTGCCCTGCGCGCTGCTCCATAAATGACGGACTCAGTCACTTGCAATCGGCGGCGAGCCTCAGGCTAAAAACAAGACATCATGGCAGAGCTCAACAACAGCATCACTGAAACAACGACCACGGGTTGGCTGAGCCGCATGGGCTCAAGCCTTATGGGCGTGCTGATCGGTATCATTCTTTTACCTTGCGCGATTTTTTTACTCTCTTGGAACGAAGGTCGTGCCGTCACAGCGGCCACCGGTTTAAAAAGAGGCTTGAGTTCGATTGTCGAGGTCAGTGCTGACACGATTAACCCACAAAATAATTCAAAATTGGTTTATCTCAACGGCTCAGTGAGTGGGGTTACCCCAGCCGTTGACCCCTGGAACAAACTCTCGGCTACCGGCCTGCTGCGCTTACAGCGCAAAGTTGAGATGTACCAGTGGCTTGAAAGAGAATCCGAAACCACAAGCAACAACATCGGCGGTTCGCAAACAACGCAAAAAACGTACACCTACTCTTTAGGTTGGGCCGAAACCGCAGTCAACTCAGCGCAGTTTAAAGTTCCGGCAGGCCATCAAAACCCCGCAATGCCGTTAAAGTCACAAAGCTTCGATGCAAGCCTAGTCAAAATCGGGGCCTTTACGTTAGATAAAAGTTTAGTGCAAGACTTGACTAACTTTGAAGCAGTTGAAACGCTCACCCAGGCGCCTGCAGGCTACCGAGTTCAAGGTAACCTGCTTTACAAAGGTGTAAATCCAGATCAACCGGTGCTAGGCGATGTACGTGTGACCTATAGCGCGATTGCAGCGCAAACCTATTCAATCGCTGCGCAACAAAACAACAGCACCTTGACCATCTATCAAGACGCAAAAAATAACTACAAGATTGCGTTGATTGAACCCGGCGTGGTCAGCGCTCAAAAACTGTTCGCCGATCAAGCCTCGACTGAAAAAATGATTACCTGGGCCTGCCGCATCGGTGGCTTTCTGTTGTTACTGATTGGTTTTAACCTCATCATGGGCCCGCTCGCAATTCTGGTTGCCTTTTTGCCTTTTTTACAGGGGCTGGTGGGTGCAGGTACCTTCTTTATCGCGCTCGGCTTGGCGATACCCATCACCTTGATCACCATCGCAATCGCTTGGATCGCGAGCCGACCGTTGATTGGCGGGGGTATCTTGCTGTTAGCCGTAGCGGCGACGTGGGCGATTCGCAGTGTGGCGATCAAGAAAAAAGCCACTACAGCGACGGCTTAGCATTACCTTAGCACGCGTGACTCAGCGAGACATGCATGCGTTCGTGAAACATGTATTCATTAACGTGTACGCGTTCGTTCGCAGAATACGTAGTCGTCAGCGCAGCACGTATTCACCAGAACAACGTGTATTGATTAACGCAATACGTATTCAAACGCCCAGTAGTACTGCCACTGTGTATACGTGGGTTGCACCCCAAAAGGCGCGACTAACTCGCACAGGTCAAACTCATTGGGATAATTTTTAAGCACGCGATGGCTTGAACCATCAGCCAACTTGCGGATCTGATAGGTGTTGCCCTCTGGATCGGGCTCTGTCAGTGGCGTACTGTTGCCCTCAACATACAAGTTATCGAGCATCACCACGCGCGCGCCTGATTGAAGAGTTTTATTTAACCCCAACAAAAATTCTTGTTGACGCGCAATTGGTATGTGCGAAAACCAAAAGCCTGCAAAGGCCGCATCATAGAGTTCGCGCGAGGCAGGCAACGCATAGGCATCGCCCACCAGCCATTGTGCGCGCGCATTATTTGGCCTGGTCTGCGCAATATGAAGCGTTTCGACTGAAGAATCTAAGCCCAACACGCTGGCGGCAACTGGTGCAATGAATTGGGTCCAATAACCGGTGCCCGCCGCAATCTCAAGCACCCGAGCACCTTCAAATCTTGAAGGCAGCCATTGTTCAATCAACCGTAAATCAGTTTGCCGCTCGGGTTTGGCGTAAATCTGATCATATTCTTTTGCGCGTGCGGCGTAGTACGCTTTCATTTAGTGCTGCAAAATTTTCGATAAAAATTGTTTCGCACGCTCGCTCTTTGCTTCTGTAAAGAACGCGTCTTTGGTGGCATCTTCAACGATCTCGCCCTCATCCATGAAGACCACGCGATGAGCCACTTTGCGGGCAAAGCCCATTTCGTGGGTGACCACCATCATGGTCATACCTTCTTTGGCTAAGGTGACCATCACATCCAACACTTCGCCGACCATTTCAGGGTCGAGCGCTGAGGTGGGCTCGTCAAACAACATCACCACAGGATCCATACTCAACGCACGTGCGATCGCTACACGCTGCTGTTGACCACCAGACAGCTGGCCCGGATGCTTATCTTTGTGTGCGGTCAAGCCCACGCGGTCAAGCATCTTCAAGCCACGCTCTAAGGCCTCAGCGGGGCTGCGACCCAACACTTTAATTTGTGCCAAGGTCAGGTTTTCAGTGACGCTTAAGTGTGGAAACAATTCAAAGTGCTGAAACACCATGCCCACCTGACTCCGCAACTTGGGCAGATCGGTTTTAGGATCATGTAACGCCACACCATTAATCGTGAGCTTGCCTTGCTGAAACGGCTCAAGCGCGTTGACGCACTTGATCAGGGTCGATTTGCCCGAACCCGACGGCCCGCAAACCACGACGACCTCACCACGATTGACTTGTGTGGTGCAGTGCTTCAAGACATTGAAGCTGCCATACCATTTAGAGACATCTTCAATCGCAATCATTTGTTCTGACATGTAGTTTCCTAGTACTGATATTCGGGTCACGGCCACCGTTTCATACCTCAGCATTGTGACACGGATCAAGGTTTAAAACACCTTGATTTCATTGGTTATTATCGACCCAAGGCGCGTCAATCTCTCGATAGCTTTCCCCATTCGAGAGTCAAGCCCTGAACGGCCTACGCGAGCCACCTCTGGTTTGCACCTATAATTTTGCTTTGTCTTGCGTAGCGCTCTCTTAAACCGATTGACTTGACGTCTCTCATCCTGAAAAGCGCTACCTTCTTCAGCTAGTTTCGCGAGTTTGAGCCCAAGCCCAATGAAAACCATCGACTCGATTAAAAATGCCTTTAAACAAGGCCAACGTTCAGAAGCGATTCAAGCCTGTGCTCAACTTTGCACGGCCGAACCGAACAACCTTGAGCCCAAACGGCTGTTGGCCTTGATGTATGTAGTTCTTGGTAACTTTGCTGAGGCAAAAGCAGGCTACCACGCCGTGCTGGCCTTACGTCCAAACGATGGCGATGCGCTCTTTAATTTGGCCGTCTGCGAACGCGAATTACAACACCTTGATGCTGCCATCGAGGTCTACACCACGTACACCAAAGCCTATCCTAACGAGATTGAAGGCTGGGTCAATCTGGCCGAATGCCATCAACAACTAGGCCAACACCAGCAAGCCATGACTGCTGCTGAACGCGCCATTAAGATCACGCCAACCTTGTTCAGACCATGGCTGATTAAGGCCGACGCCTTGAAGGCTGCCGGTGATTACGCGGGCGCCATCAAGCAATATAAAAATGCCAACCAATGTGAGCCTAATGCGGCGTCATACCTTGGAATGGGTTTGGCGCAACAAGCGCTTAAGCAACTGCCCGAAGCGCTCGATTCATTGACACGCGCTCTGGGCCTTGTTCAAAAGCTATTACCCGCTTTGCTTGCCCGCGCTGAAATTTTTGAGGCCCTTGGTCGCACCCAAGACGCATTGACCGACTATCTTGCCGCCTTAGCTATCAAGCCCGATCACGAGCAATGCCTTAAAAACGCGTCTGGCTTACTGGTAGCGCTTAACCGCGGCACTGAGGCACTCGAGCTTTTTAACAGGGCTCTAGAGGTGTCGCCCAATCTGTTGGTCGCCAAGCTCGGTTCGGCGTGGACCACCAGCAAGATGGTGCCTCTTTGGCATGTTCCGATGATGAACGAGGCACACCGCAATGATGCCTACTTCGAGGGCATCAAAACCGCGGTTCAACCAGGCAAACTCGTGTTAGAGATTGGTGCAGGATCAGGCCTGCTTTCGATGATGGCAGCCAAGCTTGGTGCCACTCAAGTCGTTGCCTGTGAGGCCGAGCCCTTAGTCGCACAAACCGCCACCGAAATTGTAAAAACCAACGGTTTTTCTGACACCGTCACCATTCTTTCAAAAATATCGTATGACGTTGCAGTTGGCAAAGACTTGCCAGAAAAAGCTGATGTACTGATTCACGAGATTTTTGACAGTGCCATCATTGGTGAACACGTATTACCGGCCATCGAAGACGCAAAAAAGCGTCTGCTTAAACCCGAGGCCTTAATTGTGCCGCACGCGGCCAGCATCATAATCGCCTTAATGGGTGGCGAAGCGGCTGGTCAGTATCTGCGAGTTGAAAGCAGTCATGGTTTTGATCTGTCGCGCTTTAATTCGATTTCGTCAAAAAAAATCCCGTTCTATCGCGAAGATATTGCACTCGTGCCAATGAGCACGCCAGTGGATGCCTTTCGTTTTGACTTTATGAATCAGGATACGTATCCTGCAGAAGACAAGATTTTAGAGCTGACCGCCACTGCAGAGGGCCCGTGCTATGGCGTAGTGCAATGGATTCGCATCGAGCTTGATCGCACCACCATCTGGGAAAACCCCCCAACTGATATTCGCTCAACCACGGCTTGGCAACGCACAATCTATCGTTTCGATCAGCCTTTGCAATTAACAACAGGCATGGTGGTTAAGATTGCCGCGAGCCACGATCGCGCCTCGCCTTGGTTTGATTTGGCAAAATAATCAGCGCACTGCAATCTTTGCCTGCAAACGCTTGACCAGCATTGACGCACCAAACGAAATCACAAAATACACCAAGGCCGCAAAGATATACATCTCGACCAAGCGCCCATCACGCTGGGCCACTTTGCTGGCCGCACCTAAAAAGTCGGTCAGCGACAACACATAGACCAGCGAAGTATCTTGAAACAAAATAATTGATTGGGTCAACAATAGCGGTGTCATCGCTCTGAAGGCCTGAGGCAATACGATGTAGCCCATTACTTGGTGATAACGCATCCCTAACGCCTGAGCTGCAGCGAACTGCCCGCGCGGCACCGCTTGAATACCCGCACGCATAATTTCTGAAAAGTAAGCCGCTTCAAATAATGAAAATGTCACCAGAGCCGACATGAACGCACCAA
>JAIPCU010000155.1 GCA_021738045.1 Candidatus Methylopumilus sp.
GGCTGATTTTGTGTTTCCTGAGTTAGATGTGCGCGAGATCGTGCCGCATCTGTCCTGGCTCGCCCCGCATCACTACAACATCAAGCTGCAGCGCTTTATCGTGGCCATGCAGTTGTGGGTGATGCACATGGGCGATAACGTGATCGTGATTGACCTTGGGGTTGGTAATCATAAAAAGCGCGGCTCAGAGCGCATGAACATGCTCAACACGTTGACGCCACTTTGGCTTGATGCGGCAGGTGCAAGTGCAAAAACAGTGACGCACGTGATTGTCACGCACTTTCATCCCGACCACGTCGGTTGGGGCACCCGTATGGTGGATGGTCGCTGGGAGCCGATGTTTCCGAATGCGCGCCACTTGATGCCACGCGTTGATTTTGAAGCTGCACACGCGGCCTATAAAAATGGCGACAAGGGTGTGATCAGTGGCTCGTTTGAAGATAGCGTGCTGCCGCTGTTTGAGTTGGGCTTAATTGATCTAATCGACGATGGCGATGTTGTGGCCGGTTGTCTGAAAGCTGAAGCCATGCCTGGCCACACGCCTGGTTCGCTGCATTTTCGGCTGCAGTCCAAAGGGCAAGAAGCGATCTTTGCGGGTGATGTGATGCATAGCCCCTTACAGATTGCGATGCCGCATATCAACACGTGGATTGACGCCCACGCCGAACAGGCGCGAGCCTCGCGTGCCTTGTTTTTGAAGCGCGCTGCCGAACGCAATGCGATGATTTTTCCGGTGCACTTCGGTTGGCCACACTGCGGCTATGTGCGTGGCGACAGTACCAAAGGCTATCGCTTTGAACCGGTCGAACCTGAAGCACGTGGTGAATAACTTTGACAAAAGGCGTTGCGTAGTGGCTTAGCGCTGGTTGAGCGCGTTGCATGGTGTTTCAGGGCTGTTCAGGTTAAGTGGTGTAAACGATTAAAAAAGGGGATGACAATGAAGAAAATCTTACGGGCGGTTCTTTTGACGATGGCTTTCGCGCCTTTGCTCGCGGCTGCGCAAACTTACCCTGACAAACCAGTCAAAATGATTGTGCCTTACCCGGCGGGCGGCCCTGCGGATCAGATCGCCCGTGAACTTGCGAACGGATTGTCACAAGCGCTGGGTCAAACCTTTGTGATCGAAACAAAAGGTGGGGGGAGTGGTTCGATTGGCACAGGCTTTGTCGCCAAAGCAGCCCCTGATGGCTATACGCTGTTAGCTAGCGCCGGTGCACCCCACACTGCAGTGCCTGTCTTTAGCTCAAATCCACCCTATGACGGCATTAAAGAATTTTTGCCGATTTTGATGCTGATTGATGTGCCAAATGTGATGGTGATTGGCCCTCACATTAAAGCGACCAACGTCAAAGAGTTCATCGAGTTAGCCAAAACTAAAGTGATGACTTATGGGTCAAGCGGTACGGGTAGCTCAACCCATCTCGCGGGCGAGATTCTTCAAATTGAAGCGAAGATCAAAATGACCCACGTGCCTTATAAAGGCGCCACACCCGTCGTCAACGATATGTTGGGCGGGCATGTTGACGTCTCTTTCTTAAATTTATCGGCCATGCTGCCACATATTAAGTCGGGCAAGCTTCGCGCCATTGGCCTGTCTTCTCAGACGCGTGCAAAGGCCTTGCCCGAGGTGCCGACCATGGATGAGCAAGGCATGCCCAACAACACAGGCTCATGGTATGGTTTACTTGCCCCCGCTGGTACGCCTGATCAAGTTGTGCGTGTGTTGTACGATGCAAGCGTGAAGTATTTTTCGCAACCTGAAGTGCGTGCCCGCGTCGAGGCTTCGGGGTCAGTGCTCAAAATGCTCAACCCGCAACAGTTTTTGGCCGCGATGACTGAAGAAAAACGCCAACTGGCCGAGCTCAACAAGATTCTGAATATTAAGATGGATTAAGGGCCCAGTCCGCGTGAAACAAGATTTTGAATATTAAGATGGGTGAAGGCCGTGGGCCTCGCCCTGTCAGGTTTTGAATATTAAGATGGATTAAGTCGTTACGCTTAATTCTGGTATGTGAACTCATTAACAAAGGATCAGTATGGATAAGGTAGTTGCCTCAGCCGCACAGGCAATCGCGGATATTCAAGCGGGCGCGAGTGTCGCGATCGCTGGGTTTGGTTTGGCACATCGTTTTCCGAACAACTTGATCTTTGCGTTGCGAGACAAAGGCACAACAGATTTGACCTTGGTCTGTAACTCGCTGGGCGCCGCGGGTGAAAAAGGTCAGCTGTTAGTTGAAAATAATCAGGTTAAAAAACTGGTTGCTGCGTTTTCAATCAGAGCCGGCATGCAGACCGAGGGCGAAAAAAGAATCGCAGCCGGCACGCTTGATGTTGAACTCGTACCGCAAGGTATTTTGGTTGAGCGCTGCCGAGCTGGTGGAGCAGGCATCCCAGCGTTTTATTCGCCAACCGGGGTCGATACTGACTTGGCTGACGGCAAGGATGTTCGTTATTTCAACGGAAAGCCACATGTGCTTGAGCATGCCATTCAGGTGGATTATGCCTTTTTGAGCGCCTATCGCGCTGATCGTGCGGGCAATGTGCAGTTTCGTGGAGGTAGCGCCAACTTCAACTCAGCGTTTGCCAAAGCAGCAAAGATCGCGATTGTTGAGGTTGAAGAGATCGTTGAAGTCGGCGAGTTGCCTCCAGAGCTGATTGATTTACCCGGTATCTTTATTTCGCGCGTACTAAAGATTACCGATATGGTCGATGTCAAAACGCTCACGCGTGCAGAAAAGCGCCCAGCGGATAGCGCGCGTACCTATAACGGTAAGCCAGCGCTGACGCGCAACGGCATTGCAAAAAATGCAGCGAAGATTGTGAAAGACAACACCTATGTGAACCTAGGCGTTGGCATCCCCACCCAAGTATCAAATTTTCTAGGTGGTCGCGGTGTCTGGCTACACGCCGAGAACGGTGTACTGGGTTACGGCGGCATTGTGTCAGGTGACGCAGTTGATCCCGATGTCTTTAATGCGGGTGGTCAATTTGTTGAGGCAGTACCTGGCACGTCGTTCTTTGAAAGTGTGATGTCATTTGAAATGGCCCGTGGCGGTCATATCGATACCGTCATTCTGGGTGCCTACGAGGTTGATCAAGACGGTAACGTCGCGAACTGGAGCATCACGGATGCCCGCCGCGGTGGCATCGGTGGCGCGATGGATTTGATTTCTGGCGAAGTCGAACTGATCATTGTCATGGAACACGCTGACAGCAAAGGCAGAACAAAGCTGCCTCGTCGCTGCAAATATCCACTGACAGGGCGCGAATGCGTGGATTGGTTGGTAACTGATTTGGCAGTATTGCATTGGGTGAACGATCGCTTTGTGCTTGAGGCGATTGCCCCGGGCTTTACACCTGAAGAGGTTAAAGCGCTGGGCGAGATTGACTTTGCTGTGTCACCAGATCTTAAGGTGATGGAGCCAAGTTAATTCACAGAAGATACTCATGAAACTACCACTTGAAGGCCTCAAAATCCTAGACCTCAGCCATGCTTTGGCGGGGCCTTTTTGTTCAACGATGCTGGCCGACTATGGGGCACAAGTCATCAAGATCGAGCCGCCGGGCAAAGGTGATATCGCGCGCGCTTGGGGCACAAAATTGCCCGGTGGTGAAACCGATTATTTTGTTGGTCTTCATCGCAACAAACAAGGCATCGTGCTCGACTTAAAAAATGCCGAGGGTAAAGAGACTTTTTTGCGGATGGTTGAGCGTTGCGATGTGGTGCTTGAAAATTTTCGCCCTGGTACGCTCGTCAAGCTAGGGATCGATTATGAAGTGGCGCGCAAGCGTAATCCGGGCATTATTTATTGTTCAATTTCAGGCTTTGGGCAAGACGGCCCCTACCGTGATCGCCCAGCACTTGACTTGATCGTACAGGCCGAGAGCGGCATGATCAGCGCAACCGGTGACGAAGGTGGGCATGGAGCACGCGCGGGCGTGTCGATTGCGGATCTGACTGCCGGGATGAACGCTGCGCTAGGCATCATGATGGCTCTGCGTGCCAAAGATGCAACGGGTGTCGGGCAGTCGATTGATATTTCGATGTTAGAAGGGCAGCTATCGCTGCTAAGCACCATGATTGGTGATTATTTCTCGACCGGTACCATCGCAGGCCCGATGGGTACAGCCTATAAGGCCTTGTTGCCGTATCAAACCTTTCGTACAAAAACACACGACCTCGCCTTGGCGGTGGGTAGCGATAAGCTTTGGCTTGAGTTTTGCCCGCTGATCGGTTGCTCTGACATGACACATGATCCTCGGTTTGCAACGAATAGCGCGCGCATGCAAAATCGCAAAGCGTTGATCGACAGACTGCAAGAGGTTTTCTTGACGCGCAGCTTTGCTGAATGGGAAACCATCCTCGTCGGTGCAGGCATCCCGATGGGCTCGATCAACAACGTCAAGCAAGTCGTTGAGCACCCGCAGGTTGTCGCGCGTGGTGCGATCGTTGACATGGTGCATCCACGCGCGGGTAATGTGCGCGTGGTGGGCGTGCCGATTCGTATGTCGGCCACGCCGGGTTCGGTGCGCACACCGTCGCCTTCGCTGGGTGAGCATACTGAGGCGGTACTCAGTGATGTGCTGGGGATGACGACTAGTGAAATCCAAGCGCTTAGGGCTGCGGGTGGGTTAGGTCGCGCTTCCACGTAGCCTACCAACCCAGTTAGGTTGGCAGGCGCGTGAATCAGGATGCTGGGTGAACCGACTACTTTGCAGCTGCGCGACTATAGGTTGCCGTGAAACTCGCCTTGGCAATCGTGTTCATACCCATGAAATAGCCAGTCAGTGCCGCCGTTGCATCTGCTGGAACTTCTAGCGGGGCTTTCAGCGCATGAACAGTGAAAATATATCGATGCGGCTTGCCGCCTTGCGGTGGGCATACGCCACCCCAGCCAGCAAAACCAAAGTCGCTACGACCGTGGCTAGCGCCCTTGGGCAAGTTTGCACCACCGATAGCGCCTGCGTTTGCAGCTAATGCCTGAACATCGGCTGGAATATTGATTGCCAGCCAGTGCCACCAACCCGAGCCGGTAGGGGCGTCAGGGTCATACACAGTCACGGCGAAAGCCTTTGCCTCTTTCGGTGCGCCTTTCCAACTGAGTGCAGGAGACATATTTTCACCTGAACACCCAAAACCATTGAACTCAAACCGCTTATCAATCACGCTATCGGCTTTGATATCTGGGCTACTGAGCGTGAAGGGCTCTGCGTGTGAAACAGTCGCAAGGGCCATGAATGCTAAAGAACTAAGAACGGTTTTCATACAGGACTCCGGTAGAGTTGAGGGGGTGATAAAAAAACGACTGTTTTTTGTTGAGATGGTTGATTTGAATACCGTATTTATAGCTGTCACTGTAAAAATGTCAATACTTGCCCGAAAGCAGGGCGACGGAAACAGGTCAGTCGCGTTTGATACCCACGCGCTTCAAAATTGACGCGCAGTGTGTCGGCCTCACACGCCGCCTTGAATGCAACGACGTTCTAGGGTTAGGGATTAGAATATCTTGTCACCCATATCTTGTCACCCGCTAGGATGATTGACTTCATGAAAGATGTTTTTTAATGTAAGGTGAATTGACGTCATGACCGTCGCAAATAAATCCGCAGTGCAAGACCCTAGCTTTACCACCCGCCCCGAGATCGTCGGCACCTTCGGTGTCGTGGCTTCAACCCACTGGCTTGCTTCGCAAACTGCAATGGGCATTCTTGAAAAAGGTGGCAATGCCTTTGATGCGGCGGTTGCCGGTGGCTTTGTCTTGCAAATTGTTGAGCCACATTTGAACGGGCCCGGCGGTGAAGTACCGATCATGCTTTGGTCTGAAAAAGAGCAGCGCATGCGAGTGATTTGTGGACAGGGGCCTGCACCAAAATTGGCAACCTGTGCCTACTTTAAAGCGCTTGGCCTAGAGCTCGTGCCAGGGATCGGGTTGCTGCCTGCTACGGTTCCGGGGGCCTTTGGTGCCTGGCTGACGATGCTGCGTGATTACGGCACCATGACGCTGGCTGAGGTCATGGCGCCAGCGATTGCCTACGCACGCGACGGCTTCCCGATTCTGCCGCGCACGGTGCAAGCGATTTTGGCTGTACAAAGTTTATTTGCGTCCGAATGGAAGTCTTCAGCTGATGTGTGGATCCCTCACGGAAAGATACCGAAGCCAGGCAAATTATTTCAAAGTCCAGCAATCGCGCAGACGTACACGCGTCTGTTAAACGAAGCAGCAGCAGTCGGTGCAGGTGATCGCGTACGCACGATCGAAGCAGCGCTCGAGGTGTTTTATCGCGGCTTTATCGCGCAAGAAATCGATCAGTTTTACACTGAGCAACCGATTCGTGACACGACGGGTGAACGCAACACCGGCTTGTTGCGGTACGACGACCTCGCAAACTGGACGCCAACGTACGAAGAACCACACACAATTGATTTTGGCCGCTACACCGTGGCCAAGTGTGGTCCGTGGTCTCAGGGCCCGGTCATGCTGCAACAGCTATCCATTCTGAAACACGCGGGTCTCGAACACTTTGCGCCTGACTCTGCAGAGTTTGTACATCGAGTGGCTGAGGCTGCAAAACTTGCAATGGCTGATCGTATGGCGTGGTACGGTGATCCGCTTTTTGCGAAAATCCCAATGACAGACTTGCTGTCGGACGAATATGGCAAAGCACGCTACGAGCGCATCGGAGAGTTGAGCGCCAAATTGTTTGAAGTGGGTCAGCCTGCCGGGTTGCAGGTAACGCTGCCTGATCTTGACGCGGCAGCGCGCACGCTGAAAGTGTCAGACACACGCTTCGGTGTTGGTGAGCCAACCTTTGCAGCGTTGCCACCGGTTAGTGAATGGGCCAAGAAAGAGGTCTTCATCGGAGACACCTGTCACATCGACGTGATTGATGCGCAAGGCAACATGGTCTCGGCGACCCCGTCGGGCGGCTGGTTGTCGTCTAGCCCAGCGATTCCTGCGCTAGGATTTTCGCTGGGTACGCGCTTACAAATGACGTGGTTTGATGAGGGTGTACCCGGGCAACTGATGCCAGGCAAGCGACCCACTACGACTCTATCGCCTTCGCTGGCGCTGCGCGACGGCGTGCCGTATATGGTCTTTGGTACGCCCGGCGGTGATCAACAAGATCAATGGAGTACTGAATTCTTTTTGCGTCATGCGTTGTACGGAATGAATCTTCAAGAGGCCATCGAATACCCTGCGTGGCACGTTGACCATTTTCCGATTTCGTTTTGGCCGCGTTCATTGCGCTACAACCAAATCACCTTAGAGTCACGTTTTCCAGAGGAAACGATACAAGCGTTGCGCGACGCCGGGCACGAGGTGAAGGTCGGTGCAGAATGGTCTGAAGGACGCATGTCGGCTTGCACGCGCGAACCGAGTTTGAATGGTAGATTATTATTACGTGCAGCTGCGAATCCCCGTGGCATGCAAGGTTACGCGGTAGGACGTTAACGATGTTTAAAAAAATCCTTTTTTCTTTATGCGTGGCCCTTGTTGGCGTCGCTCCGGTTCAGGCTGCCTGGCCCGAACGCACTG
>JAIPCU010000156.1 GCA_021738045.1 Candidatus Methylopumilus sp.
CTCGTGCGCAAGGTGCGCACTGACGATCCGTACATCAGTAGTTTGCGTGTCGCGCAAAATCGCCCGAATGTTGTACGAATTGTGTTTGACCTTAAGCAAGCCATTGCCCCACAGGTCTTCACACTCAAACCGGCAGGTGACTACAAATTCAGGTTGGTGCTCGACTTTTACCCAAAGGTCGCGCAAGACCCGCTTGCCGCGCTATTGAAAAACAATCCACAAAAAATCGATGAAGATCCGCTCGCGCAGATTCTCGCCGACATCGGTCGTAACCCTAAGGGCACGTCCATGGCAAGCCTGCCTGTGCTGCCCAGTTCGATTGTTCCGCCAAGCACCAGCAGAAACATTACGCCTTACAAACAAGAACGCGGTCGTCGAGTTGTGACGATTGCCTTAGATCCGGGACATGGCGGAGAAGACCCTGGCGCAATCGGCAAAGGTGGTACGCGCGAAAAAGACGTTGTGCTTGCGATTGCACAGCGATTAAAAGCAAAAATTGATGCAACACCTGGTATGCGCGCCTACCTCACGCGCGATGGGGATTATTTCGTGCCTTTGCATGTGCGCGTTGAAAAAGCTCGACGCGTGAAAGCGGACTTATTCGTCTCGATTCATGCTGATGCCTATGTACGACCCACAGCAGGCGGCAGTTCGGTGTATGTCTTATCCGCTGGCGGTGCCTCGAGCACCTCGGCCCGCTGGCTGGCAGATAAAGAAAATGCCGCTGACTTGATTGGCGGGATTAACTTAAATGTTCAAGACCCACGGTTAGCCAAAGTCTTGTTAGACTTATCGACCAGTGCACAGATCAAAGACTCGACGACCGTTGCTCAAACGATGTTGAGCGAACTCAAAAACGTGTATCGCTTGCATAAACCTCAAGTCGAACACGCAGGGTTTGCAGTCTTAAAAGCCCCGGATATGCCCTCTATCTTGGTTGAGACTGCCTTCATCAGCAACCCCGACGAAGAACGTATGCTGCGTAACGCTGCCGATCAAGACAAGTTTGCTGTGGCCTTGCTAGGTGGCATCTCACGTTACTTTTCTGCAAATCCTCACTTAGCCTCGATCGGGTAAGGTCTCGACCGCCTGATCGAAGGTAAGGCGCACCGCGGGCTCTAGGGAAGTTGGCGTGCAGCAAGAGCCAACGCACCACGCAAGCGCACAAAGCTCTAAAATGCAGGCTTCTTTATCCTAGCGTCTGCCATGTCGACACATCGCCCAATCTGTCCCCTCCCCGATTTATTAGTTAGCCAAATCGCGGCAGGCGAGGTGATTGAGCGCCCGGCTTCTGTCCTCAAAGAGTTAGTCGAAAATGCAGTCGACTCGGGCGCGCAGTCAATTGAAGTCCGACTTGAAGCTGGCGGCATTCGTCGAATCGCTGTCATTGATGACGGCAGTGGCATCCGCGCCGAAGAACTGTCCCTTGCCTTGACGCGCCATGCCACCAGCAAGATTACCTCGCTTGCCGAACTCGAGTCAGTCGATTCGATGGGTTTTCGGGGCGAAGCCCTAGCGTCCATTGCAGCGGTCTCGCAACTGACCATCACATCGCGTACCCGCGACGCTGCGCATGCCTTCAGCTTTGAAAGTGGTATGACTGAACCTGTCGCCGCCGCGGGCGCCTTGGGCACCACCGTTGAAGTCAAATATTTATTTGATGCCGTGCCCGCACGACGTAAATTTTTACGCGCTGAGGCCACTGAATTTGGTCATTGCATCGATGCGATTGAACGGGTGGCGCTGGCGTTTCCTGAGATCGGCTTTCGAGTGTTTCACAACGAACGCGCTGTACGACAATGGCTCCCCGCCTCTGCTTTGCAGCGCATCAGCGATGTGCTTGGCTCTGAATTCAACGAGCACGGTATTGAAGTCAATGCACAAGGCGGTCCGATGTCGATCATGGGGGTCACTACGCGCCCAACGGCGGCACGCGCACGCGCCGATCGACAATTTTTATTTGTCAATGGACGTCACGTGCGCGATCGCACCGTGTCGCACGCCATTCGCAGCGCCTACGCCGATGTGTTGCACGGCGATCGGCAGCCAGCCTTTGTGTTGTTTTTGCAAATTGATCCGCTAGCCGTGGATGTCAACGTACATCCCGCCAAACACGAAGTCAGGTTTCGCGACACTGGTGCGGTGCACCGCTTTGTCGCACAAACCATCACGCAAGCCTTAGCGGGTACCGCAGGCACCCATCAAGTGTCGCAAGGTGAACACGGTACGGCACTTGGTGCCTTTGCGATGCCCCTAAACGGCGGCGTGACACCGGGTGGCACTTGGTCGAATGGCATAACAGCAGATGGCTTGGCTGCACGAGGCGGCGAGGCGATGGGTGCAGGTGCAGCGTTCGCAGCACTTGGAGGTGCTCGAGCCTTTCAGCCGCGCTGGAACCCCGGTGCACAAGCAGCCTTCGCCCTGCGCGAGCCTGCCTCGAATGGCCTTGATCAACCCGGCGCCTGGAAAGCACTTTACCAGCCGCTCGATGACAGCTACAAGACTGACAGCACCAGAATTGACAATCACGAAACCTGGCCCTTAGGCCGCGCCTTGGCGCAAGTACACGGCATTTATATCTTGTCTCAAACGTCTTCGGGGCTGGCGTTGATTGACATGCATGCCGCGCACGAGCGCGTAGTCTACGAGCAACTCAAAACAGCGATCGACGCACAAACCTTGCCACAACAAACACTCTTGGTGCCGGTGGTGTTTCGCGTCACCGACAAAGAGCTCGCGCTCGCCGAAGAGTGTGCCGAGCAACTCAACGCGCTGGGCTTTGAGTTGGCCGCGGCCGGCCCGCAATCGATGACTTTGCGTTCAGTTCCGGCCATGCTGGCTCGCGGCGATCTTGAAGCGTTGGCGCGCGGCGTGCTGCGCGATATCGAACACGTGGGTGCTAGCCGCCTGCTCACTGAACAACGCAATACCTTATTGGCGACCATGGCGTGCCACGGTGCGGTGCGTGCAAATCGGCAATTGACCCTCGAAGAAATGAACGCGCTGTTGCGCCAGATGGAACACACCGAGCGCGCGGATCAATGCAATCACGGGCGCCCCACCTGGGTGCACTTTAGCGTGTCAGACCTCGATAAATTATTTTTGCGCGGTCAATGAGTTTGCTCGCGCAGGCACCGCTGATGTGCATTACTGGGCCGACCGCTTCTGGCAAAAGCGCAGCAGCGCGTGCCATTGCTCAACGCTGGCCGGTTGAAATCATCAACGTCGATTCTGCAACCATCTATCGCGGCATGGATCTTGGCACTGCCAAGCCCACTGCGCACGAGCGCGGTGAGATTAGCCATCACTTGCTAGACATTCTTGATCCAGCAAACAGCTATTCTGTTGCAAGTTTTCGACGCGACGCCTTGCAATGTGTGCGTGACATTCAATCACGCGGTCATCTCCCCGTGTTGGTGGGTGGCACGATGATGTATTTCAAAGCCTTGCGTGATGGCTTAAACGACCTGCCCGCCGCAGATCCAGAGCTTCGCAAGGCACTTGAGGCCAGTGCAGCGGCAGAGGGCTGGCCCGCTATGCATGCCAGGCTAAAAACGATTGACCCTGTGACGGCACAACGCCTCTCGCCCAACGATAGTCAGCGTATTGGTCGCGCCCTTGAGATCTGGCAAATTAGCGGTCAGCCGATGTCTGCGTTGTTAGGCGCCACACAACCTGCTGACGAACCCGTCGCAACCATCACGTTAAGCCTCGAACCGCTCGAGCGCAGCCTGCTACATACGCGTATCGCCGAGCGCTTTGATCAGATGCTTGAACTCGGTTTATTAGAGGAGGTACAAGCTCTGCATGCTCGGGGCGATTTGCACCCGGGACTACCTTCGATTCGTTGCGTGGGGTACCGGCAACTCTGGGCAATGCTCGAAGGCGAACTAGACTTAAAACAGGCGAGAGAGCAAGCCATTTCGGCCACCCGGCAGCTGGCAAAGCGTCAGATCACTTGGCTACGCAGTCAACCCGAGCGCCACATCATCGATGCTTGTTCACCGAGTGCAATCGATCAAGTCGTGCGGGCAATCTCTAAAATGACAAAGCAACCTTGATACCAGCGTCTCGAATCGCCTTGCCCCGAAAGTCATAGTGTTTCGCAATCAAGGTCGCAAAGTCTTGCTTTGAACCCTGCAAAGGAGCAAGGCTTGGACGACCCATTGCGCCGCGACTTTAGTTCGCTTAGATGACAACAGTTTGTGCTGCACCCTCTGCACATTCACGAATGTCACCTAACTGATAGACCGTTTCGCCTTGTGCACGCAATGCAGCGCTAATCGCTTGCGAATGTTCAGGGGCCACCACGGCAACCATGCCAATACCGCAATTAAACACACGATACATTTCAGCATCCGCTACGCCGCCCTGCTGTTGCAACCAAGAAAAGAGCTGCGGCATCTGCCAGGCATCGCGGTGTAAATGCGCTTGTAAACCCTTCTGCAAAATACGTGGCACGTTATCGAGCAAGCCGCCGCCTGTAATGTGGGCCAAACCTTTAATCTGACCTTCAAACTGCGCCAATACCGCCAGCACTGGCTTGACGTACAAGTGAGTGGGGGCCATCACAACATCACCCAAGGGACGACCGTGAAAATCTTGCTCGGGTCGTGCACCGGCGCGTTGCAAAATCTTGCGCAACAACGAAAATCCGTTTGAATGCGCGCCGCTTGAAGCCAAACCCAACACGACATCGCCTGGTCGAATCGATTTGCCATCAATCAGTTTGGATTTTTCAGCCGCGCCCACTGCGAAGCCCGCCAAGTCGTATTCACCGTCGGGATACATGCCTGGCATTTCAGCTGTTTCGCCGCCAATCAAGGCACAACCCGATAGTTCGCAACCATGCGCAATGCCGCCCACAACCTGAGCAGCCACATCAACCGACAACTTACCGCAAGCAAAATAATCCAGAAAAAACAGAGGCTCAGCGCCCTGCACCAAAATATCGTTGACGCTCATGGCCACCAAATCAATGCCCACCGTGTCGTGGCGTTGCCAGTCGAAGGCCAGCTTGAGCTTAGTGCCAACACCATCCGTGCCAGAGACTAAAACGGGCTCTTTATAGCGTTTAGGCACTTCAAACAGCGCACCAAAGCCACCAATCCCTGCCAGAACACCCTCGCGCATCGTGCGTGCCGCTAACGGCTTGATGCGATCAACGAGCGCGTCTCCGGCATCAATATCAACGCCCGCATCGCGGTAAGTGAGGGGTGCTTGTGGTTGGGTCATAAGAAAAAGCCAAGGTTATGTGACAATTGCGGGGATTTCCCCGTGTTTATACCTAATTTTACGATGAGTCGATGAGTCGGCAGTTACTTCTAGAAATCATCCCCGCGCCGGGGCCAACCTTGAACAACACCGTTGTGGGGTCAAACGCGGCCGCAATTGAGGCTGCAAGCGGGCTCGCGCCGGGTCGCGCCCTCTACCTCTGGGGCCCGCCGGGTGCCGGGCGCAGTCACGTTCTGCGTGCGATTGCAGCGGCAAAAGCCTCTATTTTCTTTGATTTAGCCGTATCGGCCACTGAAATCATGGCCTGGGCAACCCGACCACTCGCGAGTTCAGACCTCAAGCTGGTCTGTGTCGATGACATCCAAGACATGACCCCCGAGCAGCAGGCCAGCGTATTTGCCCTGTACAATCGTTGGCGCGAACTTGCTTCAACAGAACACGCTTTTGCACTAGCTGTCACAGGTGACCGTGCGCCTATGATGCTTTCGCTGCGCGAAGATTTGCGTACGCGTTTGGGTTGGGATTTGATATTTCGCCTTGACCCATTGTCTGATCAAGAAAAATTCGAAGCGATACAAACATATGCTCGGCGACAGGGCTTACCACTCTCTGCAGAAGTGCTTGACTGGACGTTGACTCATTATTCACGCGACATTCGTCAACTGTTTGCCCTCGTCGATGCCCTTGACCGCTATTCGTTGTCGAAGCACCGCAGCGTCACTGTGCCGCTCTTGCGCTTAATGCTCGCAGATCGCGATTTTTTGCAATCTTCTATTCCTTTTGCCTGACCTTTACGTTGTTACCGACACATACTCATGACTAGCCAACGCCTAGCCCTCTTTGATCTGGATCACACACTGCTGCCACTCGACAGCGATCACCAATGGGCTGAATTTCTTGCCAAATCGGGACGCGCCGGAGACCCAGTTCAAGCACTGGCTCGCAACGAAGATCTAATGAACCGTTACAACGCGGGCGATCTAACCGCTGAGCAGGCTGCAGAATTCATGCTAGGCTTGCTCGCTGCACACCCTCCTCATTTGTTAGCTGCTTGGCACGAAGAATACATGCAGCGGGTGATTCGTCCGGCGATGACCGACCAAGCACTCGCAATCGTACAAAAGCATCTTGCCGCAGGCGATCTTTGTGCGATCGTCACGGCGACGAACAGTTTTGTCACGGCGCCGATCGCGCGTGCGTTTGGCGTGCCAACCTTGATTGCCACCGAACCCGAATACCTTGCAGGCCGCTACACCGGCAAAATCCACGGCACGCCTAGCTTCAAACATGGCAAAGTGCTGCGCGTCAATAGTTGGCTTGCGACCTTAAACCGTAGCCTGAAAGATTTTCACGAATCCTACTTCTACAGTGATTCGATCAATGATCTTCCGCTTCTTGAAGTCGTGACACACCCTATCGTCACCAACCCAAGCCCCAGTCTGCTCAAAGTTGCTCAAGAACGCAATTGGCCAGTCTTAAATATCTTCGCCTCGCTGGCCGATCACAAATCCTAATGATTCCAGACACTCTCAAACGCTTTGTTGGCAAACTGTTTGGTCAACGTTCATCGGGCCTGCAACGCATCGGCCGCGACAAACACGGTATCGACCGTCGCAACGTTTCACGTCACGCCATCAAAGTCTGCGAGGTGCTTCAACACGAGGGTTACCAAGCCTACATCGTGGGCGGTGCCGTGCGCGACCTCATCGTAGGACTTGAGCCTAAAGACTTCGACGTCGCCACCAACGCAACGCCCGAGCAAGTTCGCCCGTTGTTTAGACGCGCGCGCATCATCGGACGGCGCTTTCAGCTGGTACATGTTGTGTTTGGTCAAGAGATCATCGAGACCTCAACCTTTCGCGCACCAGCCTCTGAGTCGCAAGCGACAGACGAAAATGGTCGGATCTTGCGTGACAACGAATTTGGCACTCATGCGCAAGATGCGGCACGTCGTGATTTTACGATTAATGCTCTGTATTACGACCCCACCACCGAAGACGTCATTGACTACCATCAAGGCGTTGAAGATCTCAAACGCCGTGTCGTGCGGATGATCGGTGACCCGCGTACACGCTATCGCGAAGACCCTGTCCGCATGCTGCGTGCCGTGCGCTTTGCCGTCAAACTCAATGGCAAAATTGATCCCGCCTCTGAAGAGCCTTTGCAATCGATGGCGGGCCTGATCGAAAACGTACCTGCCTCGCGTCTGTTTGACGAGATGCTCAAGCTGCTCACCTGTGGCCACGCCAT
>JAIPCU010000157.1 GCA_021738045.1 Candidatus Methylopumilus sp.
AGTGTATCGACAGCCAAACAACAACGCTTTTGGCGTGCTGCCCAATGGTGGCTACCCACGCTCGCGCGGCGTCATTTTGGCCAACAAATGCCGACCTACCGGCTGGATGTGATCGCCTTCGAGCCTGAAGGGGCTGTTTGGTATCGTGATGCGGTTCGCCTGCCTCAGGATAAGTGAGATAATTCAGTATTCATAGCTTACGCGTACACCATGGATCTCGCCGCCAAACTGACCGCCCATTTCGAAGACAACATGGCTGCCACTCAGCGCAGCATGCAAGTCCTATCCGCCCCGCTCTTGCGCGCCATTGACCTGTGCTTTGGCTGCGTCACCAACAACGCCAAAATGCTCGCTTGCGGCAACGGTGGCTCGGCAGCCGATGCACAGCACTTCATCGCAGAATTGGTCGGCCGCTTCGAGCGCGACCGCTTGCCACTGGCAGGCGTAGCACTGAACACCGACACTTCTATTTTGACCGCGGTCGGTAACGACTACGGCTTTGATCAGATCTTTGCCCGCCAAATCATGGCGCTGGGTCAACCAGGCGATGTGCTGGTCGCAATCTCGACCAGTGGCAACTCAGCCAACGTGCAACTCGCCATTGAGGCAGCACACGCGCGCGAAATGAAAGTGATCGCACTGACAGGCAAAGGCGGTGGCACCATCGGCAATTTACTGCTAACCAGTGATATCCATCTTTGTGTCCCACACGAGCGCACCATGCGCATTCAAGAAGTTCATATTCTGTTGCTTCACCTGCTATGCGATGGCATTGACACGTTATTACTCGGAGACCCCGCATGAGACTGCTTGCCCCTTTTGTACGCCCTTTCGCCCTCTGCTTTGCCTTATCCAGCACGGTCGGCCTCATGCAAGGCTGCGTGCCGCTGCTGATCGGGGGGGCTGCCGCCACAACCGGCATTGTTGCGGTCGATCGCCGCACCGTTGGCCAGCAGGTCGAAGACAAGACCATCGAAATCAAAGTGGCCAATTCGATTCGCACAAAATTTGGGGATAGCGTGCGTGTCAACACCACTAGCTATCAGGGTGTTGTACTCGTCACTGGCGATTCGTTGGGTAACGATCGCAAGGCCGAAATCACTGAAATCGCAAGTAAAACCCAAAGCGTGAAATCGGTGTCCAATCAGGTCAACGTCGTCAAAGAGACCGCCTCGTTTGGTGAACTCAGCAACGACACCTGGATCACCTCTAAAGTCATGACAACGTTAGCGACCACCAACGAGATCCCATCGCGCACCATTATTGTCGTGACAGACCGCAGTGTGGTGTATTTGATGGGTCTGGTGACACAGCGCGAGGGCGACCTCGCCGCAGCAGCTGCGGCGCAAGTCAGTGGCGTCAAACGCGTAGACAAGCTCTTTCAGGTGATCTCGGCTGCCGAAGCGAACAAGCTCGACGACTCCAATCGTGTGTTTAACAAAAGCTCTAGCAGCAGCAACACAACACCCTTAGGCGAAGCCCCTGCCGCAGCGGCAACAAGCAGTGGCGCTGGCGTTGAAGTCCTGCCGGTGAAATGAAAAAAATATTCGCTGCTGCAGTCCTGATCGCGCTTGGTGGGCTCGGTTTCTGGCTCTTTGCCACGCCCCTCGCGCAGGCGCCCGAGGTCACGTTTTCAACGCTGTCGGGTAAGCAGGTCAAGATGTCTGAACTGCGTGGTAAGGTCGTGCTGGTAAAGTTTTGGGCGACTAGCTGTGTCACCTGTGTTGCGCAAATGCCTGACAACATTGACAACTACAACACCTACCGGGCGCAAGGCTTTGAAATCATTGCCGTGGCAATGCAGTACGATCCCGCCAATTACGTGATCAATTTTGTTGACACTCGCAAAATTCCCTTTCCGGTTGCCTTAGATACGGTTGGGCAAGTTGCGCGCGCGTTCGGCGATGTCAAACTGACACCAATCGCCTTTCTGATTGACAAAAATGGTCAAATACTCAAGCGCTATTTAGGCGAGTACAACAAAACAGAGTTTCGCAGCACGCTTGAAAAAGCGTTGGCGGGCTAATGCGTTCGCCACACACTACAATTATTCAAATCGCACTGACGCCTCACTTCCCTCAACACGCTTTTACTGTTGCACACGCCCTATGACTAGCCAGCCCCAATCCACACAGATGCCTCCTGAAGTCGTTGCAAAAGTTTTGTCTGAAAGCCTGCCTTACATCAAGCGCTTTCATGGCAAAACCATCGTGATTAAATACGGTGGCAACGCCATGACCGAAGAGGTCTTGCAACGTAGTTTTGCCCACGACGTGGTACTGCTCAAGCTGATCGGCTTGAACCCAATTGTGGTCCACGGTGGTGGCCCGCAAATTGACGAGGCACTGCGTCGCATCGGTAAAAAAGGCAATTTTATACAAGGCATGCGTGTCACCGATGCCGACACCATGGAAGTCGTCGAGTGGGTGTTAGGCGGCCAGGTGCAGCAAGATATCGTGCTCATGATCAACGAGGCTGGTGGCAAGGCCGTTGGTTTAACCGGCAAAGACGGCTGTTTGATTCAAGCCAAAAAATTGCTGATGCCAAATAAAGAAGACCCCTCTAAGCCGCTCGATATCGGTTTTGTGGGTGACATCGAGCGCGTTGAGCCCGCTGTAGTCAAAGCTCTGCAAGACGATCAGTTTATTCCGGTGATCTCACCGATCGGCTACGGCGAAGATGGGTTGGCCTACAACATTAATGCCGATGTCGTTGCCGGTAAAATGGCCGAAGTCTTGGGTGCCGAAAAGCTTCTCATGATGACCAACACGCCTGGCGTGCTCGACAAAGACGGCAAGCTGATGCGCTCACTTTCGGCCAAAACCATAGACGCCTTGTTTGCCGACGGTACGATTTCAGGTGGCATGCTGCCAAAAATTTCATCCGCACTTGATGCGGCGCGAAACGGCGTGAAATCCGTTCACATCGTAGACGGTCGTGTGCCGCACTGTCTGTTGCTTGAAATATTGACCGACCGCGGCGTCGGCACCATGATTTCATCAAACTAAGCGTCAAGTGCCTCGGCTGCGGTTTCCTCAACATCCCCCGGTGCGCTCGCGCCGGGCGGGTGTACATCGCCCCTTGCAAGCTGGGCGCACGCTTTCTGGTTCAACGCCAACTACGCAACAGTCGCCAGTTTGGTTGTTTGACCTCGACAATACGCTACACGACACCTCGCATAAAATTTTTCGCGAGATCAATCTTGGCATGACCGCCGCAGTCATGGAAGCGCTCGATCTCAACGAGGCTGCCGCGAGCGAACTACGCACACATTACTATCGGCGCTACGGCGCCACACTACTGGGCTTGGTACGACATCACAACATCGATCCTCACGCCTTTTTACAAAACAGCCATGCTTTTGATGTTGCCCCGTTAGTCAAAGCCGAGCGAGGGTTGCGCGATAAGCTCAACCGCCTACCCGGTCGCAAAGTCTTAGTCACAAATGCCCCCTTGCATTACGCACGGGCAGTACTCAAACATCTAGGGATTCTTCGCTGCTTTGACCATCTCTGGGGCATCGAACAAATGCAGTTTCTGGGGCGTTTTCGACCCAAACCCTCAGCAGCCTTAATGCGTCACATCCTTGCCCACGAGGGCGTTCACCCTCGACGAGCCGTACTAGTTGAAGATACGGTCGAAAATCTCCGTGGTGCACGAAAGGCGGGCCTGCGCACGGTTCATGTCTTTCATCCTGGGTCGTCCTTTGGCCGTTTCAAACACGGACGCCCCGATTTTGTCGACTTGCGGGTAAACTGCGTTGGCGACTTATTGTTACAAAAGCGCCCCCTACGAAGCGTCTAAGTCACATTCGATTGTTTAATCCTTCATGTTGCGCGAGATGACCATGTCAGTCAAAACAGGCGAACGCAAACATCAAATTCTGCAAATGCTGGCAGAAATACTTGAGCAGCCCAGAGCGGCTCGTATCACCACAGCCGCCTTAGCCGCTCGTCTGCAGTGTTCAGAAGCAGCCCTCTACCGACACTTTGCTAGTAAAGCGCAAATGTTCGAAGGCCTGTTTGAGTTTATTGAAACCACCATTTTTACCTTGGTCAATCAAATCGTTACCACCGAAACCAACGGTGTCGAGCAAGCGCGAAAGATAGCAGTGATGCTGGTGACCTTTGCCGAACGCAATCGCGGCATGACACGCGTACTGAGTGGCGATGCGCTCGTCACCGAAGACGAACGGCTGCAAGCCCGTGTCAGTCAGATTACCGAGCGCATTGAAACGACCTTTAAACAATCGCTGCGCAGTGCGCATGCTGGCGGCACGCTTGCACCGACCGCTGAAATCACTCCGATGGCGGCTCTGTTGACACATTGCGTGTTGGGTAGCTGGCTGCGCTTTGCTCAAAGTCGCTGGCAGGCGACTCCGACCACACACATCGACGCGCAACTACGGCTGATTTTGGGCTAACGCACAGCACACACTGGGCACCCCGGATCGCGCTGTACTTTCACACGATGCCAGTCCATCTCGAACGCATCAAGAATCAATAGCTGGCCCTTTAAAGACTGCCCGACCTGCGCTAACACTTTGATTGCCTCGGCGGCTTGCATACTGCCAATGATGCCAACCAGAGGCGCAAATACTCCGGTTGAGGCACAGGTAATCGCCTCGACATCTTCGGCCTCAGGAAACAAACAGTGATAACAAGGTGCCGCCGGATCACGCGGATCAAAGACGCTAATTTGACCTTCAAACCGAATGGCTGCGCCCGAGACCAAAGGCGTATTGTGTTTGACACAAGCACGATTGATGGCGTGACGCGTCGCAAAATTATCGGTGCAATCTAAAACCACATCGACTTGAGCGATCTGCGCGTCGAGCGACTGAGCATCCATGCGGGTCGTCAGCGTCTGAACGATGATGTCTGGGTTGAGTGCGAGCATCGTCTCGCGACCCGATTGGGCTTTTAAATCACCTAGACGACTCGTGTTGTGCAAAATCTGCCGCTGCAAATTGCTGATTTCAACAGTGTCGTGGTCAGCCAAAATAATCGTGCCCACGCCGGCCGACGCCAAATACATTGCTGCCGGCGAGCCCAACCCGCCGGCACCGACAACCAACGCCTTACCCGCTAGAAGCTTTTCTTGTCCCTCGATGCCAAATTCATCAAGCAAAATGTGTCTGGCATAGCGAAGCAATTGCGCATCGTTCATTTGGTCGTCGCAGCGCCCCCGCTTGGCTGAACGGCGCTCGTCGCTTTGGGTGCCGCCACTGCTTTTTGCAGCGGCTTACCATCTAAGAAATTGATCGCTTGCTGCAACTGAAAATCGTCAGGCGCGCCAAACGTGAACGTTTTGGTGGTGTCGGCCAAGGGAGGCTGGTCGGTCGTACCTTTCACTTCAGCTTCGTTTTGGCGATTACTGAGGTGACGCTGCAAATCAGCTTCGCGCGGCACCCTAAATAAATCGCCCTCAGCCGTATCGGCGACGACTTCATCGGGGACGATGCCAGTCGCCTGAATTGAGCGACCCTTTGGCGTGTAGTAGCGCGACGTGGTCAGCTTGATCGCTGTGTTTTCAGAGATCGGCAAAATTACCTGTACCGAGCCTTTGCCAAAGGTACGGTTGCCCATGATCGTCGCACGCTTGTGATCTTGCAGCGCACCGGCCACAATTTCAGACGCCGAGGCAGAGCCCACATTCACCAACACGACCATTGGCACCTTTTTGACCCACGCGGGCAAACCAGACAAATAGTCAGACTCGCCACGCGCATAATCTGACGCCACCGCCAAATATTTTTGCTTTGAATCGGGCGCACGGCCATCGGTCGACACCACAAGCGCATTAGGCTCTAGGAACGCGGCCGATACACCAATGGCGCTATTCAACAAGCCGCCCGGGTCATTACGCAGGTCAAGGATCAACGCGCGTGGCGCGCCTTTCACGCTGAGGTCTTTAAGGTGGCGTACGAGATCTGAGCCAGTTTTTTCTTGAAACTGTGCAATACGAACGTAACCAATGTTGTTGTCGAGCATTTTGCTGCGTACGCTACGCACGCGAATGGTGTCGCGAATGATTTTAATGACGATAGGTTGCGCCTGCCCCTGCCGAATGATCGACAAAGTGATCGGCGTTTTAACGGGACCACGCATCATCTTGACCGCGTCGGTCAGAGACAAACCTTTCGTTGACGTATCGTTAATCTTTGAAATCAAATCACCCGCACGAATGCCAGCCCGTGCAGCGGGCGTGTCTTCGATCGGCGAAATCACTTTGATCATCCCATCTTCGGTACCGACTTCAATCCCCAGTCCGCCAAACTCGCCCTGCGTTGCGGTTTGCATTTCTTTAAACGCGTCGGCATCCAGATACGCCGAGTGCGGATCAAGATCAGACAGCATGCCAGCGATCGCACCGTCAATCAGTTTTTTATCGGTGACGGGTTCGACATAATTATTTTTGATCGCAGACAACACATTTGAAAATTGTCTTAACTCGTCAAGCGGCAGGGGTGCGCCACGCTGCGCGAGCGCGGTGATGCCCATGCTGAGCAAGATGCCCGCCACCACACCGACCGAGACCAGACCAAAACCATGTATTTTTCGAGTGCCCATGCACGTTCCTGAGTTAAAAACTGTTGAAGCCAACCTCTTGCAGCTGAGCCGCGCGCCTTAGCGCACCATCAGCTTAACCGGGTCAACGGCTGACCCGCGATGCCGTATCTCGAAGTATAGGGCCGAATCCACCTGTCCACCGGTACTTCCTGCAAGGGCAATTGTCTCTCCGGTTTTAACCGTATCGCCGACTTGCTTAAGTAAACTTTGGTTATACGCGTAGACGGTCAGATATTGCTGCCCGTGATCAATAATGATCAGATTACCAAAACCTCGCAACCAGTTCGCGTAGATCACGGTACCCGAGGCCACCACTTGGACCGAGGTGCCCTCGGTGGCGCGCAGCAACACGCCGCGCCACACCCCGCCTTCGGGGCGGTCAGTTCCGAAGCGGGCCATCACCTGGCCCTTGACCGGCCAACGCAAGCCTGGTTTAAGGCCCGTCCCAACAGCGCCTGACTCAACTTGGCTTTCAGGGGCACGGGCGGACGCCGCCGCAGCGGCCCGAGCCTGCGCCTCTTTGCGTTCTTTGGCCTGGTTCGCCTCTTTAACCCGGTTCTCTTCTTGGGCCTGACGTCGCGCCTGCTCTTCTTGGCGAGCTTGCTCGGCCTGACGTGCGGCCTCGGCCTGACGAGCGTTTTCAGCGGCCTCGCGTGCGGCCTGCAGCTGCCCGGCAAGCCCGTCGACCAGGTCGGACAGGCGCTTGTCGTCACGGCCAAGCGTCGCAGCTTCGACACGTTGAGCCTGTAACTGCCCTTCAATCCGAGCCAACACCGTGGCTCGCTCTTTCTTTTGCGCCTCAAGTAGCGTTTTTTGCTCGGTTGTGTCTTGTACCAACCGAACCACATCCTGCCTGCGCAGCTCAGTTTTTGCCTCGAGTTCGGCCAAACGGTCAATTTCTTGTT
>JAIPCU010000158.1 GCA_021738045.1 Candidatus Methylopumilus sp.
GCGTCACTTCAGGATGCGTGACAGTAACCGGCCCGCCCATCTTTATTTGACTTCGAAATTTTGGTACGACAGAGCCCGACGAACCCAATACATTCCCAAAACGAACGATCGAACATACCGTTTTTGATCCGTTATCAGAGAGCGCTTGTAGCACCAACTCCGCAAGTCTTTTACTTGCCCCCATTATGTTGGTAGGCCTAACCGCCTTGTCCGTACTGATCAAAACAAAATTATCCACCCCACAAGCAATAGACACCTCACACATTATTTGCGTGCCATACACATTATTTCTGAATCCTTGAGTGAGGTTATGCTCAACGATTGGTACATGTTTGTACGCTGCCGCATGAAATACCACGTTGGGTCGCCATGTAGTCATGATCATGCGAATTCGATTTGGATCCAGCACAGAAGCTAATAACGGTATTATTATTTCTTGTGCACTAGGAAATTTAGCGATTAATTCTTCATGGATCCGGTATAGCCCTTCTTCATTTTGATCAACAATCAGTAATAACTTTGGTGTAGCCGCCAATACTTGTCGACATAGCTCGCTACCAATAGAGCCAGCAGCTCCACTCACCAGAACTACTTGTTTATAAATATTTTTCTTAAATAAAATCGGATCCGGCTCAACCGGAACACGCCCCAGTAAGTCATCCACATCTAAGTCTTGCAAATCAGCGCCAGTGGCAGCACCGTATAACCCCTCACGCCTAGTCGGCAAGGTTCTAATTGAAACTTTCGCTAAAAGCACGCGCGAAATAATATCGTTCCGCTGCTGTTGAGTTGCCGATGGTATGGCCAATAAAACAGTACTAATGCCTAATGATTGCACAAGTAACTGCAGCTCATCGGGCGCATATATGCGCAATCCATTTAAGGTCTGACGATGAAGCCTAGTGTCATCGTCCAAGAAACCCACCACCCGCAGCTCAGTACTTTTAGCCATTGAATTCGCCAGCTGCCGCCCAGACGAACCTGCCCCAAATATCAGTGCCCTTGGCAGTCTGGCTACAAACAACTGTTGTCGATACAGCCCACCCAGCCAGAACCGAGCAAACACGCGCGACGCGCCGACCATAATTGCCAAGAGTATTGGTTGAATCAATCCGACCGTTCGGGGCACTCCTTGAAAACCAATCGCCGTGAAAATTGCAGCGTAAATGATTCCGAACAAGCCCATCGCTTTCATCATGCTAATTAATGCGGGCCAGCCAGAGTATCGAAAAATCGCACGATAGGTGCCAGAGATGACGAATATCGGAATCGCGAGACAAATAGCAACAATAGTCGCCCAAGCAACAGAATCTACAATTGGAACGAACTCACCAAGCCGCAAATAAAAGGCTATCCAAACACTGAAGACACAAAGGCTTGTATCTAGCAACACAACCACTAAACGCTTGATCGTTCGCGGGATAGCCAAAACGGACGTTGCCGTAGCACTTGATAACATCGTCGCTCCGGAGTTAGTGCGAAACATTGGCACGGCCGATCACTTTAAGAACCGTCAACCACATAATCCAAATATCGAACGTAAAGCTTTGTTTGTTTTTATACTCTTCATCAAATCTTATTTTATCTGGTAGGGAAATTTCGTCTCTACCGTTAACCTGTGCCCAACCTGTGAGGCCCGGCAACAACATATCGATACCGCGTAGGCGGCGTTGTTCAATTAAATCATCTTGGTTAAACAATGCAGGTCGTGGCCCGACAAAGCTCATATCACCTTTCAAAATATTCCAAAGTTGCGGCAACTCATCGAGGCTCGTCGTTCGTAGAAACTTTCCGATCGACGTAAGCGCCAATTGGGGGTCTTGTAGCAAATGCGTAGCGACTTGGGGGGTATCTACATACATGGATCGGAACTTTAACATTATAAAAATCTGACTTTTTTTTCCTACTCGTTTTGAACAATGTAAAACTGGCCCCGGCGAAGTAAGTTTGATTACGACACCAACGAGCAACAGGGGAATAAATGAAAGCACAAGCAACACCAGTGCCAAAACAATGTCACAAACCCTTTTTATCATCGAGCATTTCCCTAATACCCTCACTTAAATTAACTCTAGCCGACCAGCCGAGCTCTTGCCTGAGAGGCTCTGCAGAGTAGCACTCCGAGTCAATTAGCTTTGAAATTACCTCTGAATTAAGAGGCAGATTACGTTTCAAGAGCGTCTGCACCTGATCACCCATTCGCCCGCCAGCACGTAATAATGCAATTGGTACTGAAAAGCGCTGCCTGGACAACTTCAGTTCTCGCCTGATGGTGTCGTAAATCTCTTTGGTCGAGTAACACTTTGAATCACAAACCACGTAAGTTTTGCCGTTGGCACGCGGATTTTCCGCGCACGTGTATATGGCCGAGATAACATCATTTACATGAACTACAGAGCGTCGATTATCAGTCTCTGGCAAAGGCGGGAACCATCCTTTATTTATTGCGTGCGCCATACGCTCAAGATTTCCTTTCCCTCCACGCCCATAAACCATTGCCAGTCGTAGATTTACCACATGCATACCACTAGCTTGTCCGAAGCTAAGCACCTCAACTTCAGCCGCGCGTTTAGAAAACCCGTATGGCGACAGCGGTCGCTTCGTTAACGAATTACCACAGTCCCCTGCTCCCGCGGCCTCTGAGGCTTTAACCGAAGAAAGGTATATAAATCGCTTAACACCCAACTCCTTGGCTGCATGCAATAAATTTTTTGTTCCATCAAAATTGACTCGCCAGTAGCGCTCTGGATCTTTGTCATCAAAAGCGTGAGCATAACCAGCGCAGTGAATAATGGTATCTGTGCCTTTACAGGCTCGTTTTAGCGATTCAAAATCCAACAAATCAGCCGATATCTCGCCAGCCCGCGCGGCGCGGCGGACCATTGCTATGCTGCCACTTCTAAGATGACTACCTATAAACCCATTGGCGCCAGTGACAAGTACACGGCCTAGATTTAAGTGGGGTGAGATAGATTCAACCAACATACAGGCTTGCGATCATCAAAAATAGACTCCAAGTTCTTGGCAATTTTTACTGACGACGACCACGAACATAAAATGAGTTCTTTTATTTTATATTTTGTACGATTATTAAAAAACATGTTTTCTTTGCTACCTTTGGCAATCAGCGCAATGGCTCACAGAACAGCCTTTGTGCCCCTATCGACAGCAGCCATATTTAACCTACACCGTTAGACATTTTATTCTTCAATTTAACGGTGCAAATCAGATTTACATACCGCAGGTCATTTAAATGGGTGCAATTGTTACAATAGACAACTGAAGCTAAGGTGAGCAAACAAACTCATCTCCTGCTACTTCAAGTCAAAAAACTTACAAAGCGTTTAAATGAAGAACCCCTCTTCAGTCAGTTTACTCCAGATGTTGTGCGAACTATGGGTACACGTTGATCAAGGTCGGCGTCTTCAGCTCGCCGGCTTGTGCCTTCTCATGCTGCTGTCAACGCTAGCTGAACTTATCTCGCTTGGCGCGGTGTTTCCTTTTCTTGGCGCCTTAGCGGCTCCTGAGAAACTTTTTTTTGATCCGCGACTTGAGCCGAGCATTCGAGCACTCGGGCTGGTCAACCCAAACCAGCTTTTATTGCCTTTAACTTTGTTTTTTTGTATTGCAGTTACTCTTTCTGCCGGAACCCGAATGGCCTTATTGTGGGTTCAGACACGGGTGAGTTTTGCGATTGGGGCCGATTTAGGTGTTAAGGCCTATCGAAACACAATGTATCAGCCCTACTCAGTTCACGTTGCACGCAATAGCGCAGAAGTGATTGCGGGGATCATGAACAAAGTTGGCCTTCTAGTATTCATCAGCATTCAACCCGTTCTGAATCTGATCTCGACTGGCTTGCTTCTTTGTGCGATTACAACATTGCTGCTAGTTGTTGAGCCTCTCATAACAGCATCGGTGTTCACAGGGTTTGGCCTTTGCTATTTGTTGATTTCGCGCCTTTGCAAACCGCAGCTCTTACAAGACGGTGTTCGGATCACTGAAGGGCAAAATCACCTTTTAAAATCTCTCCAAGAAGGCCTTGGGGGTATTCGAGATATCTTAATTGGCGGGACGCAAGAGGTTTATTTAAAGGTTTTTAGAGATACCGATCTTAAATTACGCAGATCTAGTGCGAACATCATTATTATTAGTAGCTTACCGCGGTTCGTAATGGAGGCATTTGCAACAGTTTTGATCGCCGTAATCGCTTTCTTTATGGTGTACCGCTCGCAGGGCTTTCAAGAAGCGATCCCGGTTTTAGGGGCTTTAGCACTAGGTGGGCAGCGTCTGCTGCCACTGTTGCAGCAAATTTATAGCAGTCTGACCGCAATGCAAGGCGGCAAAGCCGTCTTTGCAGATTCGCTCGCACTACTTTCACAATCGATGCCGACTGAGCGCATCGACCATGGAGTCGTACCGCTACCTTTTAAGCACGAGATCGCCCTCCGAGATGTTAAGTTTCGCTATGCAGAAAGGGCTCCCTGGATTCTCAGCGGTATAAACCTTGAAATCAAACGCGGATCAAGAATAGGCTTGATTGGAGTAACAGGCAGCGGCAAGAGCACGCTGATTGATATTCTTTTAGGGTTGATGCCACCGAGCGAGGGTGCTCTCACGGTTGACAACATTACCATTGATGACTCAAATAGTCGGAGCTGGCAAAGCCGCATTACCCATGTGCCCCAGAGCATTTTTCTAATTGACGCCAACATCGCCGAAAACATAGCATTCGGCACACCGCGAGATAAAATAGACTTAGTACGCGTTAAAGTTGCGGCTGAACGAGCCCAACTGGCTTCTTCGATCGAAAAATGGCCAGAAGGCTACCTCACGATGGTTGGTGAGCGCGGAATTAGGCTTTCGGGTGGGCAGCGGCAAAGAATAGGTATCGCACGTGCGATTTATAAAGAGGCCGACGTTCTCGTCTTTGACGAAGCGACCAGCGCACTGGATAGCGAAACCGAGAGCGCCGTGATAAATGCAATTAAATCCCTAGACAAAGGGTTAACAATCGTGGTCATTGCCCACCGCCCTTCGGCGCTAAAGGATTGCGATAAAATCATCGAAATTAGTAACGGAATCATTACTAGGTCTGGGTCCTATAGACAGTTCTATGATTCTTAGAGCATCTGATAACACTACCGCCCCGACGAGCGGGGTGAATGTAATTGTTTTCGACGCATACCAACCGCATCTCAACTAAGCTGGCGCCCCATGAAAGCGATTATTCTTGCCGGAGGTCTTGGAACACGTATCTCTGAAGAAACTCATCTCAAACCAAAACCCATGATCGAGATTGGTGGCAAACCCATTCTTTGGCACATCATGAAAGGGTACTCGTCGCATGGCATCACCGACTTTATTATTTGCTGTGGTTATCGAGGCTACGTGATCAAAGAGTATTTCGCTAACTATTTTCTACATATGTCTGACGTAACCTTTGACATGTCAGACAATCAGATGATCGTGCACCAACGTAAAGCTGAACCCTGGCGAGTGACACTAATCGACACGGGTGAAGATACACTTACCGGCGGAAGACTAAAACGTGTAGCCGACTTCGTACAAGGTGAAGAATCGTTCTGTTTCACATATGGAGATGGAGTGAGCGATGTTGACATCAGCGCAACGCTTAAGTTTCATCAAGCCCACGGTAAATTAGCAACGGTCACGGCCGTGGCACCGCCAGGGCGATATGGTGCTCTTCAAGCCGTTGGCAATCAGGTTACCGGCTTCGTTGAAAAGCCACGAGGCGACGGTGGCTTGATTAATGGTGGCTTTTTTGTACTATCGCCCAAGGTGATAGGACTCATTTCGGGCGATCAGACGAGCTGGGAGTCAGAGCCTTTAAGTCAACTCGCGGCGATGGGCGAGTTGATGTCCTTTGAGCATACTGGCTTCTGGCAGGCAATGGATACTCTTCGGGACAAAAACCTGTTAGA
Source organism: Candidatus Methylopumilus sp. (assembly GCA_021738045.1). Lineage (GTDB taxonomy): Bacteria > Pseudomonadota > Gammaproteobacteria > Burkholderiales > Burkholderiaceae_B > Zwartia. Next base: position 5,946 of record JAIPCU010000158.1, read on the forward strand.
GAGCCTCTGGGTGAGTGGCTCTGCGCCGTGGAAGACTTGGCAATGAACGCTGATTTCTGGCAAGGTCGGCGTGTATTTTTGACAGGGCACACAGGCTTCAAAGGGAGTTGGCTTAGTCTCTGGCTGCAAGAGCTAGGAGCAGAAGTTACCGGTTACTCACTACCCCCGCCGACCAAACCAAGTCTTTTCGAAGAAGCTAAGGTCGCTGGTGGGATGACCTCGATCATTGGTGACATATGCGATCTAAGGTCACTAATTCAAGCAATGAGTAGAAGTCGCCCAGAGGTGATTATCCATATGGCTGCTCAATCGCTCGTCCGAGCCTCATATGTTGATCCGATTGAGACGTACCGTACCAATATCCTGGGCACGGTATCAGTGCTTGAAGCGTCACGAAGCCTAACGGGGCTGCGTGCGATTATCAACGTCACCACAGATAAATGCTATGAAAATCGCGAGTGGCCATGGGCTTATCGCGAGAGCGATCCACTCGGTGGTTACGATCCGTATAGTAGTAGCAAAGCCTGTTCTGAAATTGTCTCGGCCGCGTATCGCTCGTCTTTTTTCAATCCAGAAGAATACGCTCAACATGGCGTTGCTTTAGCGTCGGCCCGCGCTGGGAACGTGGTTGGCGGAGGCGATTGGGCTCGAGACCGACTGATTCCGGATATTTTGTCGGCTTTCGAGGTGGGCGAACCCGTACGCGTTCGCAACCCAGAGGCCGTGCGCCCTTGGCAACACGTATTAGAACCACTTTCTGGCTATCTAACTCTAGCCGAGCGCCTTTATCATGAAGGCCCTCGCTATTCTTGCGCATGGAACTTTGGTCCCGCCGAACAGGACGCACGATCAGTTCGTTGGATCGTAGAAATGATGGCCAACTTTTGGGGCAACGACGCCCAATGGGTGCTGGACGATAACCAACACCCTCATGAAGCCACTTACCTTAAACTTGACACTTCACAGGCACGTACTGCTTTAAACTGGCACCCTGTGTTGGATTTACAGCGCACCCTCAAGTGGGTTGTCGATTGGGCTCAAGCCCACCGTGAAAAGCGTGACCTGCGTCAATTTTCGATTAATCAAATTAGGCAATACCAGCGCCTTCAACTGAAATGAGCTTTATGGAATCCACAGAAACTTTAGCGCTTCGGCTACAAATTAACAGCTTAGTAGAACAGTATGCAAGGCAGTCGCAAATGCCGATAGCCTTCGTACCAGGTCAGACCGTGATTCCTCCCTCGGGAAAAAAGCTTGGTGCTCAAGAGCTTTGCAACATGGTTGACGCGGCTTTAGACGGGTGGCTAACCACGGGCCGCTTTAATGAAGCGTTCGAACAGCGACTGGCGGCGTACATTGGTGTTAAGCATCTCATTACTGTCAATTCTGGATCGTCAGCAAACTTGGTGGCTTTCAGTACACTTACAAGTCCAAAACTTGGCGATCGCGCGATTACCTCCGGTGACGAAGTTATTGCGGTTGCGGCTGGATTTCCAACTACGGTTAACCCGATCATG
>JAIPCU010000159.1 GCA_021738045.1 Candidatus Methylopumilus sp.
GATTCAACAACGTTACGAAACTTGTAGACCACATCCTCGTGCGACAAGGGGTTTTCAGGGCTGCCGCGTCGATTCAGAATTTCATGCTTGAACGTGCGGCCATCACGCGTTGTGACCTTCACGCGCGCCGCATGCCGGTAAGCTGCTCCCATGGCTTCGATGTCTCGGTCGATACTGGCCTCGATACGAGTAATGAAATCCATAATCTTCGGGTCGGCCAGACGATCTTCAGCATATTGCGCAACGAATGCCTTCCCATCAAAGCCAATCACTGCAATGCCGTAAAACAAATTCATTTGTGCAGCGGTCACCCCTTGGGCTTTGTATTCCCAAGCGCAGTGTGTGTAGGTCATTGGGCTCATCCCAATTTCAACTTTGCTCAAGTCGTCGGGCGTTAACTGATGCGTATTGAGCAAATAGGCGAAAGCATCCAACGCAGAGTGGATACTGGTCACACAAGCATGTGGCTTGTAGCCCACCTTGCCCGTTTCCCACACCACGCCAAGATCGTCAGTCAAACGACTGGCATTAGGCTTATCAGAATATGAACTGAGGTAACCGCCATAGCCGGCCTCGAGTACGTCACTAATCCCAGTGAAATCGCGCTGTGCCAGATACGCAGAATAGACTCCACTTTGTGCCGCACGACCAGAATGAAAGCGTTTAACCATGGCGCCCTCTTGGGCCGCCATCAACCCACCGGCTTGTGAACCGACAATCCCAAGCGCGTGTTGCATGCGGGGGGCATTGAGTTTAAGCATCTTGGCTGCAGAGGCTGCAGCAACAAATGCGCCCGAAGTACCCTGCGGATGAAAGCCACGGAAAAACAAACCCATGGTCGCGGCATTGCCCACGCGCGTCCCAATTTCATAGCCAGTGGTCATCGCGGTCAAGAGTGTTTTGCCACTCGCGCCACCCGCCTGCTCGGCTAGCGCCACCACGACGGGCGTTGCAATTGAACCTGCGTGAACAATTGATTCTTTATGAATATCGTCGAGCTCAAACGCATGCCCCGCCGTTGAGTTCACCAACACAGCACCGGCCACCGAGGTTTTTTTACCCACACCAAAAATCGAAGCGACTGGGCGAGCCCCCTCTTCTTCGATCATGGCTTGAACACGCTGAGTCCAGGGCAAGGTTGCTCCAAACAAGCAACAGCCAACACTATCTAAAAAACTGGTCTTCATGCGGTCAATCACTTCTGCAGGGATCACTGCATAGTCAATCCCGGCAGCAAACTCTGCAAGTTTTTGCGTCGCACCGGGTAATAAGGATTGAGGGTGGCTATCCATAGTCTCGTTTTGAATCGTTAAAAATGAAAATGAAAAAATTTCAGTAAACCTTACTCTGTCTTAAGCCCGGCTTGTTTCACAATGGCACTCCATTTGGTCACCTCACCTGCAACCAGCGCCCCCCAGGCCTCAGGCGTGTTGGGGCCACTCACCGGATCAAAGCCAACATCAACCATCTGCTTGATAAAAACAGGATCTTTGACAATTGCAACGATCTCGCGATTCAAACGGCCAATAATGGTCTTAGGTGTTGCGGCCGGCGCATACACACCACTCCATTGCAAGGTTTGAAAACCAGTCACGCCCGATTCGGCAATTGTTGGGAAATCAGGCAGAGAGTTTGAGCGACGATCATCACCAATACCCAAGACTCGCAACGATCCTGCTCGTACGTGAGGCAGAGGTGCTGCCGCACCGCTCATCGACAGCTCAACCTGCCCCCCCAATAAGTCATTCAGCATGGGCCCTGAGCCGCGATACGGCACATGGACGATATCTGTTTTGGTCAGTATCTTGAAAAGCTCCATGGGCAGTGCGTTGGCATTTGAACTCGCACCGTAAGAGAGTTTTCCTGGATGCGCATGCGCATAGTCAATGAGTTGTTGTACAGACTGGATCGGCACCTTGGCGTTGACAAGCAACAGCACCTGCTGATTAGCCGTTTGCGCAATGGGCGCCAGATCGCGCGCAGAGTTATACGCCATTTTTTTACCAAAGGCGACGTTGTAGGCTTGGCTTGTGCCATCGATCAGCAAGGTATAGCCGTCGGGCGGTGCCTTGGCGACAACGTCGGTGCCGATGCTACCGTCAGACCCTGGGCGGTTTTCGACGACGACCGCCACCCCCAAAACCTCAGAAAGTCGACGGCCGAGCATGCGTCCTAAAATATCAGTGCCGCCCCCCGGCGTGTAAGGCACCACCAGCTTGATGGGCTTAGTCGGCCACGCAGCCTCTTGGGCGTGCGCTGGCAAAGAGACTAAACAGGCCACTAGGACCATGAATATTTTGAGACTCATACGTTTTTTAATCTCCTCATCGAGGTACGGCGCACCTGTACACTCGCTTACTCAATCACCGTACCAGACGCCTTAATCAGAGCTGCCCATTTTTTGTATTCTGCATCTAAAAAGGCTTTGGCTTTAGCTGAATCACCATTAATGATGTTCACCCCTGCGGCTTGAACCTTGTCGCGTAAATCAGGCATTTGCAATACGTTTGCCAGTTGTGTTTGCATAAAAGACACCACATTCGCTGGCAAATTTGCAGGGCCTAGCACCATGTACCAGGTGGTTGAGGCGTAACCTTTGACGCCGGCTTCTTCAATGGTGGGCATATCCTTCGCGATCGTCGAGCGTGTGACGCCGGTCTGACCCAAGGCAACCACGCGGCCGTCGCGCACGTAAGGCATGCTTTCAGAAATTGGCAACATGGTCACATCGACTTCTCCAGACATCACATCTATCAAGGCTGGACCGCCGCCACGATAAGGAATATGCAAATATTGCATGCCGGTCATATGACGCAATACATCCATCGCTAAGTGTGATGAACTGCCGTTGCCAGAACTTGCAAAACGAATCGCGTCTGGCTTTGTCTTACCCATCGCAACCAAGTCATTAATCGACTTGATCGGCAGCTTGGCATTTGCCAACAACACTAAAGGCGCTTCGCCAATTAAGGCAATCGGTGTGAAATCTTCAATCTTGAAATTAACCTTTTTATATAAGCTTGGGTTAATCGCAATGCCTGGCGTACTAAATAGTAGCGTGTAACCGTCTGGCTTAGCCGAGGCCGTTGCCGCAAAGGCAATGTTGCCCCCTGCTCCTGTGCGATTTTCAACGACGAACTGTTTGCCCGTGACATCACTGAGCTTTTGCATCACTAAGCGACCAACGATATCGGCACTGCCGCCAGCTGGAAAGCCAACGAACACCTGCACCGAGCGCGCGGGATAGTCTTGTGCAGATACGGGCGCCAACAAACTAAAACAAAATAGCGCTGCAACCGAGAGAAAAGTAAAACGTTTCATGGTACGCCTCTTTGATATTTGAAGTTTCAATAGTTGAAGTTTCAATAGTTGAAGTTTCAATAGTTGAAGTTTCAATAGTTGAAGTTTCAATAGTTGAATATTTGAATAGTTGAATCTGATCAATTAATACGTCGGGTCTGCATCCAACTGCACAGCAATCCCCTCAAGCGCCTTCGACACCGCAGGATAGCGTTGCATCACTAACGGATCGTGCCCAGGCACGATATGTTGCAGCGAGTCAGCTAACTTTTCGAGCTTGCCATAACCCTCAACGGCTTCAGCTACGTTAAACATCGTGGTGAAGACACGCTTCTTTTCAAAGTGTTCGTAATAGTGGCTAGTATCCGATGCCAGCACCACCCAACCCCGGCGCGTCCAGACCCGCACACATTGCACGCCGTGCGTATGACCGCCGATCCGATGAATCGAGACGCCAGGTGCTAACTCAGCTTCGCCTGCATAAAAGCTCACACGGTCTTTGTAAACCATGCGCACCATACCAACCACCTCATCCACCTCGTAGCCATGGTTGAATTGCTTGTGCCGCATATGACGACCTGTCGCGTAGGCCATCTCATCATCCTGCAAATGAAATTGCGCAATAGGAAAACTGTCAAAGGTACCCACATGGTCATAGTGCAAATGCGTGATAATCACGTCTTTCACTTGATTGACATCCACGCCAATTGCAGCGAGCCCTTCTGCAGGCGTACGCAATAAGGTACGCCCGCGCTTGGCGGCCACTTCTGCGCCAAAGCCCGTATCCACAACAAACGTATGCTGCGCGTTACGTACCACCCAAACAAAATAATCCATCGGCATTGGGCCATCGTGGGGATCCCCACCGATAAAGTGATTTTTACGCAGCGCGTCGCGCGTGGCATAGCGCACGGCAAACACTTCATAGGTTGGCAAGCCGCTCGGGCTGCCCGTCTGGTTGTTGGTCATGCTGTTCTTCCAGAAAAAGGTTGTTGATCAATCCCGAGGGCTACCATCCAGCCATCGCGAATTGCAGACAAAAAATCACCAGGTGCATGGCAGTCGCCAACACGCGCATAGGGCACGCCGGCTTGCTCAATGGCTGCAACGACATCGATATTCGAGCGTGGTCCATTGGCAAAAATCAGCACTTGTCCGATAGGCAATTGCTTGGAAGCTGCCTGGCCAATCTTGACCGTCAGGTGTCGTTCGCTCAGGCTTTCAATGCGGCATTGTGTGATCACGCGTACACCGGCCGCAGCGATTCGCTCAAGTAATTCGAATTTATTGTTGCGCGCCATGCCATTGGCAGCAGTCGCTTGCATTTCTAGCACCTGAATATCGCAACCTGTCAGACGCAACACATCGGCCACTTCAACACCCACCATACCACCGCCAATGATCGTCACCGACGTGCCTGGCGCGATACGTTCAGGCGAGGTGAATACGTCCCAAGCATGCATCACTGCGATATCACTCGCAAGGGCGCTGGTGTCAATTGGAGCCTCTCTAGGCACAGAGCCCGTTGCCACCACGACAAAATCTGGCTTAAACGCCTTGATCATTGCCGCATCTGCATCAACGCCACATTTGACCGGCACCTTCATCTCCATCAACTGCGACCAACGGTAATCCCAGACCGGTTGAACCTCAGTTTTATCGGGGGCTGCGACGGCCAAATGAATTTGTCCGCCCACACGCTGTGCTTTTTCCCAAATCTCAACTTCGTGACCACGCCCACGTGCGACGCGCGCGGCTTCAATGCCAGCGACCCCAGCTCCCAACACCAAGACCCGCTTGCGTGGTGTTTGGGGTGGCGCAAATAATTGCGGTTCGGCAAATTCGAGGGCTTCGAATTCTGTGCCGACCATTGGGTTCTGTACACACGACACATCTTTTTCAAGCGTTAAACGTTCAAAACAGACATTGCAGGCAATGCATTCGCGTATCGGCGCCTTGACCTCACCAAAGGCTTTGAGTGCCCAATGCGGATCCGCATACAACGCGCGTCCCACCGATACAAAATCAGCACTGCCACTGGCCAGCACGGCTTCGGCGTCTGCCGGAGTCACAATACGACCTGCCACAAAAACCGGTACCTTCACGGCCTCTTTAATCGGCTTGGCCACAGGGGCCAGACAGCCGCGCGCAAACGATGGCGGTTGGATGCAATACTTCGACAATTGCGGGCTTTCATTGCTGCCGCCAGACAGATCAATCGCATCGGCTCCTGCCCGTTCAACGGCCTGAGCCAGAGCAATGATCTCGTCTTGCGTATAACCGCCCTCAACGAACTCGCTTGCGCTTAACCGTACCACCAAGCACAAATCAGGTAAGGCTTGTTTGACCCGATCAATCGTTTCAAGCAGCATGCGCATCCGATTTTGCAAGGTGCCACCATACTGATCGGTGCGCTGATTGACTCGTTCAGTAAAGAACTGTTGAAACAAATAACCATTACCTGCATGGATTTCGACGCCGTCATAGCCTGCAAGCCAAAGACGACGCGCCGCTGCAACAAATAAACCCTGCAACTCGTGAATCTCTGTGACGCGCAGCGCGCGCACTGCGTCACCGGTGTTGGGATTGATCCAGTCGCTGGGGCCAACCGGTTCCATGTTGAGTACAGCTCGACGCAGCAAGGCACCGCGATGGTTAATTTGACCAAACACATGGCTGCCGTGCTCTTTGATGCCCTGCACCAAGCGAGCAAGCCCTGGAATAAAGCGGTCGTGATAACAACACAATGAATTGTGATGCGAGCGGGCCGTCTCGGTCACGATCATGGCCTCAGTCATAATCATGGCGACCCCGCCACGCGCGCGCTCGGCGTAATACTCGCAGTCGCGCTGGGTCGACAGCCCGTCAGTCGTACTGTAGTTCGTCCCCATCGGCGCCATCACGATGCGGTTCTTTAAACGCAGATTGCCAATCTGGCCCGGTTGTTGCAACAACATAAGTCACCCTCTCGCCTCGCCAGAATTTGCGCGACGTTGTCTCTGCCTCGAAAAAGCGAGGCCTGTTATAGATCTTCAGGCAGTATGCTAACTACTGATTATTTATAGGTCAATCCGGTAAAATGAAAAACAATACTGAATTGCAGTCAACAATAGGGTTTCCACCATGCGAAATCTCAATGCTTTGCTGGTTTTTGCCAAGGTCGCTGAAACGCGCAGCTTTACCGTTGCAGCGCAGCGTTTAGGGCTCACCGCTTCGGCGATTAGCAAGTCTGTCGCGAGACTTGAGCAAGAACTTGGTGTCAAGCTGCTACAGCGCTCGACGCGCCTAGTCAGCTTGACCGATGAGGGTTCAAGCTTTTACGAGCGCTGCCGTAACATCTTGGCCGAACTCGATGATGCGGAAAGCGCCGTCACCATGAGTAACGCCACACCAAAGGGACGCCTGCGTATTCAAATGCCAGTCGGCTTTGGTCGACGTGTGATCGCACCAAAACTTTGGGCGTTCACGCAGCAGCATCCAGAGTTGGTGGTAGATGTTGAGTTAAGCGATCGCGTGGTGGATCTGGCCTACGAAGGCATCGATGCTGCGATTCAGATTGGACCGGTGAGCGACTCGCGTGTAGTGGCGCGCAAGCTTTGTCGCTTAAGCTTCGCGGCCTGTGCCTCACCTGAGTATTTAGCTAAACACGGCGAACCCACAACCCCCGAAGATCTTCAAACACACCAATGCCTGGCTTACCTGCTACCCATGACAGGCGGGCATCGCGAATGGCAATTTGCCAAAGATGGGCAAAATTTTTCTAGGTCGTTCTCGGGCGCCTTGAATATCAATAACGCAGAATCTTTGCTTGAGGCTGCGGTCGCTGGCGCTGGCATTACCATGATCAGTAACTTCATCGCAGCAGATGCGTTGAAAAGCGGAAAACTTAAGACTATCTTGCCCGATTACATCGTCGAAGGCCCCGAAGTCTTCGTAGTGTATTTGCCACGAAGCAATCTTTCGGCGAAAGTAAAGGCCTTTGTTGAATTTTTAACCCTGACTGTTGAAGGTATTGAACGCACATGACAACCCCCACGACCACGCTCAAACTCATGTCAACGATGGCGTT
>JAIPCU010000012.1 GCA_021738045.1 Candidatus Methylopumilus sp.
ACGCTGCTGCTCGATCAGCCCCGTATCTAAATCACCCGCGGCAAAGGCCTGGTCCGTCATCAGTCGCGTCAAAAACGCAACGTTGGTATGTACACCGACTACCTGTGTCTGCGCCAGCGCCTGCACCATCCGCGCACGCGCCTGATCACGATCTGCGCCCCACACAATCAGCTTCGCGATCATCGGGTCGTAAAACGGCGAAATCGTATCGCCCATCCGCACACCGCCATCCACACGAATATCGGCATTGCTAAACGCGGTATGGGGCGGCAAGGCCAGGTACGCAAGAGTGCCCACCGAAGGCAAAAAGTTTTTGTCTGGGTTCTCAGCATAAATGCGAGCTTCGATCGAATGACCACAGCGTGTCAGTTGCTCTTGCGTCAAAGGCAAGGCCTCACCACTTGCCACACGCAACTGCCACTCTACCAAGTCGAGCCCAGTAATCATCTCGGTAACCGGGTGTTCAACCTGCAAGCGCGTATTCATCTCCATGAAATAAAAACGGCCGCTTGGCTCAACAATAAACTCAACCGTGCCTGCACCCACATAGTTCACGGCACGTGCCGCGGCAACCGCCGCTTCGCCCATTGCACGGCGGCGCTCTTCGGTCATGCCTGGCGCTGGGGCCTCTTCGATGACTTTTTGATGGCGCCGTTGCACTGAACAATCGCGTTCAAACAAATAGACCGCGTTACCGTGCGAGTCAGCAAACACTTGAATCTCAATGTGGCGAGGCTTTTGAACATAACGCTCAATCAAGACACGATCGTCATTAAAGCTTGAGGCGGATTCACGCTTGCACGAGGCCAAGGCACTGGCAAAATCTTCAGCGCTCGTCACAACACGCATCCCCTTGCCACCACCACCCGCGCTCGCCTTAATCATGACTGGGTAGCCGATGACATCAGCTTGCTGCTTTAAAAAGTCAGGATCTTGGTTGTCGCCGTGATACCCAGGCACCAACGGTACCCCAGCCTTTTCCATTAAGGTCTTTGAGGCCGACTTGCTTCCCATCGCCGCAATCGCTGACGCAGGTGGGCCAACAAAACTGATCCCGGCTTTTGCACATGCGCTAGCAAAATCAGCGTTCTCAGATAAAAATCCGTAGCCCGGATGAATCGCTTGCGCACCGTGCGCGAGTGCCGCCTGCAAAATCGTTTCGCTTTTTAAATAACTTTCACGCGCTGCCGACGCACCGATGTGCACCGCTGCGTCGCAACTGACCACATGCTTAGCACCTGCATCGGCATCCGAATACACCGCAATGGTTCGAATCCCCAAGCGGCGCGCTGTTGCAGCAACACGGCAAGCAATTTCGCCGCGATTTGCAATCAATAACGTTGTAAACACAATAGCTCCTTGATCCAACGTTTACATGCGAAACACGCCAAAGCGTGTGTCAGCAATCGGTGCGTTTAACGCAGCAGACAAGCCAAGCGCCAAGACACGGCGCGTATCCGAAGGCTGAATTACACCGTCATCCCACAGGCGTGCGGTGGCATAGTACGGATGTCCTTCGCGCTCATATTGCTCGCGAATCGGCGTTTTAAATTCGTTTTCTTCATCGGCCGACCATTGCGCGCCTTTCGATTCAACGGCTTCGCGCTTAAGCGTTGCCAGCACACTGGCCGCCTGTTCGCCACCCATGACTGAGATACGCGCGTTGGGCCACATCACCAACAATCGTGGCGAAAAAGCCCGGCCGCACATGCCATAGTTACCGGCACCAAACGACCCACCGATAATGACGGTGAACTTTGGTACTGCAACAGTTGACACGGCTGTCACCAATTTGGCGCCGTGTCGGGCAATCCCTTCGTTTTCGTATTTGCGGCCCACCATGAAGCCCGTAATATTTTGTAAAAACACGAGTGGGATTTTGCGTTGACCGCAAAGCTCAATAAAGTGTGCGCCCTTTTGTGCCGACTCTGAAAATAAGATACCGTTGTTCGCCACAATGCCAACGGGCATACCTTCGATATGGGCAAAGCCCGTCACCAGCGTCGTGCCAAACCGCGCTTTAAATTCATCAAACTCAGAGCCATCGACGATGCGCGCGATGATCTCACGCACGTCATACGGCTTGCGCGTATCGGCCGGCACAATGCCATTCACTTCGCGCATGTCGTAAGCAGGCGGCACGCTTTTTTTCAGCGCGAGCTGCGCCGGCTTGATACGGTTTAAGCGACCCACCGCATCACGCGCAAGCGCCAAGGCATGGTGATCGTTTGCGGCAAGATGATCTGCGACACCAGATAAGCGCGTGTGCACATCACCGCCACCAAGATCCTCGGTTGAAACGACTTCTCCGGTCGCCGCCTTGACCAGCGGCGGCCCACCTAAAAAGATGGTGCCTTGATTGCGCACAATAATCGACTCGTCACTCATGGCGGGCACATAGGCGCCCCCTGCGGTGCACGAGCCCATCACAACAGCGATTTGCGCGATGCCCTGAGCCGACATATTGGCTTGATTAAAAAAGATCCGGCCAAAATGATCACGATCTGGAAACACATCCTCTTGACGCGGCAGGTTTGCACCACCCGAGTCCACCAGATACACACACGGCAAATTATTTTGCTGCGCGATCTCTTGAGCACGCAGATGCTTTTTGACAGTTAATGGGTAGTAGGTGCCACCCTTCACCGTCGCATCGTTGCACACGATCACACACTCAACGCCCGAGATTCGTCCGATGCCTGTGATGAGACCCGCGCCTGGAGATTCGCCGTTGTACAGCCCATGCGCCGCCAATGGGGATAGCTCTAAAAATGGCGTGCCTGGGTCAAGCAGCTGCTCGACGCGATCGCGTGGCAACAATTTGCCGCGACCTACGTGCTTTTGACGCGCCTGCTCGGTGCCGCCTAACGCGGTTTGCTCTAACTGCTTTTGTAAATCATCAATCTGCGCCTGCATCGCCAGCGCATTTTGCGCAAACTCCGGCGATCGCGTGTTGATGAGTGATTCGATTTTTGGCATGTCTCTCGACCTTTGACCTTGTATGTGGTTCTTACATTGTTTCGTTAAAGAGTTCGCGCCCGATCAGCATGCGGCGAATTTCACTGGTGCCGGCGCCAATTTCATAAAGCTTTGCATCCCGCCAATAACGACCTAACGGATAATCATTGATGTAGCCGTTTCCGCCAAAGATCTGGATGCCTTCACCCGCCATCCATGTTGCTTTTTCGGCGCAATACAAGATCACCGCCGCGCAGTCTTTGCGGATTTGACGCACGTGTTCGCTGCCTAGCTTGTCAAGATTTTTTCCAACCGTATAACAAAACGCGCGGCATGCCTGCAAGGTCGTGTACATATCCGCGACCTTACCTTGAATCAATTGAAACTCTCCAATTGACTGGCCAAACTGCTTGCGATCGTGGATGTATGGAATCACCTGATCCATCACGGCTTGCATGATGCCGATGGGCCCTGCGGCTAAGACGGCGCGTTCATAATCCAGACCACTCATCAGAACGCGTACGCCTCCATTCACTTCGCCGAGTACGTGGTCACCAGGGATCAAACAGTTTTCAAACAATAACTCACCCGTGTGACTGCCACGCATCCCCAGCTTGTCAAGTTGCTGTGCAATGCTAAAGCCAGGCATGCCCTTCTCGATTAAGAAAGCCGTCACCCCACGCGCGTTTGCCTCAGGATCAGTCTTGGCGTACACCACCAACGTGTCAGCGTCGGGACCGTTAGTGATCCACATCTTGGTACCGTTCAAGACATAGTCCGAGCCCTTGGGCGTGGCCCGCAGCTTCATACTCACCACATCAGAACCCGCACCGGACTCGCTCATTGCAAGCGCACCAATATGCTCGCCTGTGAGTAACTGGGGCAGGTATTTTTTCTTTTGCGCAACGCTGCCATTGCGATGAATCTGGTTCACGCACAAATTAGAGTGGGCACCGTACGACAACCCAATCGACGCGCTTGCGCGCGAGATTTCTTCCATCACAATCATGTGTGCCAAGTAGCCCATATTGGTGCCACCGTACTCTTCACTGACGGTCATCCCCATCAATCCAAGCTCACCCATTTTTTGCCACAAATGCATCGGAAACTGATCGTCGCGATCGGTTTGCGCGGCCAAGGGTGCGATCTCATGCTGTGCGAAATTGCGCACCGCGTCACGCAGCATGTCGACATCTTCACCTAATTCGAAGTTCAAGCCTGGCAAGTTCACTGTCGTCTCCCGTCTGAACCGCTTAGTTTACGTTTACGTAAGCGTCATTGCACATTATGATGCTCTGATCATACCGTCAAGCCCGGAGACAAAGTACCAATGAATCACCTTGAACAACAACTGCAATATCCTTTAGGGGACACCCTGCCGGACGCAGGGCTCACCCTTGAGGTCGCACCTGGCGTACGCTGGATCAGAATGCCCCTTCCTTTTGTGCTTGATCACATCAACCTATGGCTCTTGCGCGACAATATCGATGGCAAAGAAGGTTGGACCATCGTGGATTGCGGTGTGAGCAACGACCAAGTTAAAGGACTCTGGGACGACATCTTTCGTACTCAGCTCGACGGCCTGCCTGTGCTTCGTCTCATCGTCACACACATGCACCCCGATCACATTGGCCTGGCCTATTGGTTATGTGAGCGCTGGAACATCCCGATTCACATCAGCATGACCGATTACATGACCGCTCAGGCTTGGTCCCAACGCACAGACGGTGGGGCAACGGGTGGTGAACGCACCGCGCAGCATCTGATGCGCCACGGCATGGTTGATCCAGATTCGATTCAACAAATTCGCGAACGCGCTTCGCACTACCCGGGGCTCGTGCCTCGGGTGCCGCCCGCGTTCGTACGCATCATGCACGGTTCAACCTTTCGCATCAACGGGCACCTCTGGAGCGCCATCGCCGGCTATGGCCACGCGCCAGAACATATGTCACTTTATTGCGACGACAAAAAGGTTTTAATTTCAGGTGACATGGTATTGCCCCGCATCTCAACCAATATCAGCGTGTTTGATTACGAGCCCATGGGCAACCCCTTACCCCTCTATTTAAACTCGTTACATGCTTACGATCACCTGCCAGACGACACCTTGGTGTTGCCCTCGCACGGGCGCCCCTTCACTGGCCTGCACGTTCGCATCGCGCAACAGCACTCGCATCACGCTGACCGCTTGGCTGAGGTCTACACCGCTTGCGCTGTCCCCCAATCGACCACCGATATCTTGCCACTGATGTTTAAGCGCAAACTCGATTTGCACCAAACAACATTTGCGATGGGCGAAGCGGCTGCGCATTTACACGCCCTGTATTATGAAGAAAAAATTACCCGCGAGCTTTGCGCGGATGGCATCATTCGGTTTACTCAAAAAAGTCAGTCTCTCGCTTGACCTTGATTAAGGATTTATTTTGACCACTCATCATCTGGATACCCGCCTGCTGCACATTGGCGCGGCAGAGTTTGATCCCAAGACCGACACTGCGCCCGTCAGCATTCCCGCGATTCGCACCAGTACCGTCCGCTTTAAAAGTCTCGAGGTGCTCGACCGCGCCATGGCCAAGCGCGCTGCGGGCGAACGTGTTGTCACCTACGGCATTGCCGGGCTTGACACGCACCGCGCCCTAGAAGAGGTCTTTATGCAGCTCGAAGGGGGTAGCTATTGCGTGCTGGCACCTTCCGGTCTGTCGGCAATCAGCATTGCATTTTTAGCCCTCTTGAGCAGCGGCGATCATATGTTGGTGTCTGACTCTGTTTATGGCCCCGTTCGTACGGTCGATCAAAGCTTGTTAAGCCGCTTGGGTATTTCGGTCACCTATTTTTCAAGCCAGGATCAAATCTCTGAACTGGTGCAGCCCAATACAAAAATGATTTATGTTGAGTCGCCCGGTTCGTTGCTCTTTGAGATGCTTGATATGCCCGCACTCTCTAAGATCGCGCAACAGCACGGCTTAATTTTGGCCACCGACAACACTTGGGGCTCCGGTTATATCTATAAGCCTCTTTTATTAGGTGCCGACGTCTCGGTCGTAGCCGGCACCAAATATATCGTTGGGCATTCTGATGTCATGCTCGGTGCCATTATTGTTAAAGACGAAAAACTTGCAGCACGCATTCACGCAACGCAATACGCCTTAGGCAATTCGTTGAGCGCAGATGACGCTTGGTTGGCGTTGCGTGGCGTCAAAACAATGGCAGTGCGGATGGCCCAGCATGCACGCAACACCCGCGAGGTCAGCGAATTCTTAGATACACGTCCCGAAGTCGTACGCATTTTTGACCCCGCTTGGCATAAAGATCCTGGTCATGCGTTGTGGCAGCGCGACTGCACCGGTGCGAACGGCATGCTATCCATTGAGTTGAACTGCCCAGCGCTGGCCGCCAAACCCTTTGTCGATGCCTTAACCTTATTCGGTATTGGTTTTTCGTGGGGTGGGTTCGAAAGTCTTGTGCAGTGGGTCAACCCAGCGGTGCTCAGCAATCACGCCTACTGGAAGGGCAAGGATCACGCCCTAATTCGTCTGCACATTGGCCTTGAGTCACCGCGCGATCTGATCGAAGACCTGACTCAGGCCTTTAGCAAAATTCAACGCAACTAAAAAAGGGATTTTTTTATGAGTTCACCCAAAGGCTATGTATTTGTTGAGCTGGTCGTACGCGATCCAGAAAACTTCAAAAATCAATATCAAGTTCGTTCAACGGCTGCTGTCGCCGGGTTTGGCGGTAAGTTTCTAGTGCGTGGCGGCGCTGTGTCAATTAAGACCGGCCCCTCTGACGAGCGTCGTCGTGTCTTGATCGAATTCGAAAGCTACGAGAAAGCGCTAGCGTGGTACGACTCACCTCTGTCGCAAGAAGCAAAAACCTATCGTGATCAGTTTGCTCACGTGATCACGTTTTATGTGATTCAAGGAGCGTAGCTTACGGGCTTAACAAAAAAAAGCAGCGCCGTCGCGCTGCTTTTTTATCGGTACTTTCAGAAAGCTTTTTATTTTGCACGAAGCTGTCTGATTAAACTATCAGTTACGTCAATCGTTTCTTGATAACCGCCGGCCTCTGAGGGCGAAGTTAAAAAGCGACCACCTACAGCCATTGAGGGTGTGCCCTGAACCTTATATGCCCCCACGAGTTGATCCGCACGACCGCTTTTTGACATCACACCAAACGAGTCGTACACGCTTTCAAATTTTGCGCGATCAACCCCTTGGGCAGCGACCCAGGCAACAATGTCAGGCTTGGTAAACAACCGCTTTTTATCGTCATGAATCGCATTAAACACTTTGCCGTGTAGATCTAGGCGATCAAGTGCCTCGAGTGAATAATACAGTTGCTGTAGAGGTTTCATGCTGGCGTTAAACGCCACGGGTACACGTTTAACGATTACATCAGTCGGAACTTTTTTTGACCACTTTTCTAACAGCGGCTCAAGCACCGCACAATGAGAGCACGCGTATGAAAAAAATTCGAGCACTTCTGTTTTACCTGGCTCGGTGGGCTGCGCAGGACTCACCTCAAGGTACCTCGCCTTGGCTGCGGCCGGCGTGCCCTGCGTCAAACCGGGCGCTGAAAACAACAGCGCTGTTGCGGTCATTAGTACACCAAGTGTTCGCACCAACAAAGCTATTTGCATCTCTTGCTCATCCAAAAAAGTAAAACCGGTAAAAGTACCTTACTGTCGCACAACCGCTGTCGGGATTTTTTCTTGCCCAAGTCGTGTTCGTGTCTGATTCATATCGTCGATTCGGGCAAACGGGCCAACCCTCACGCGGTTGACCTGTAAACCATTGACCTCTGCCCGCTGTATTTCAACTGACATACCCATCAATAAAATTTTTGCACGTAAGGCCTCGGCGTCTTCGAGCACTCTGAACGAACCAACTTGCAGAAAATAAGGGCCACTGGCTGGTGCTGTTGCGCTACTACTGGGTGCGGTCGACGTGACGGGTGCAGCCGGCGTTGGTTCAGGTCGTGCTTGCGGGCGTGGCTGAGTCTGTTGGGTCGAAGGAGCTGGCGTGAGCGTCGCGATCAACGCCCCTAGCGCGTCGGGTGCAGGTGTTGGACGCGACGATGACGTCGCAGGAGTTTCTCCGGTCGGTTGGTCAGGCGAGCTTGGTGCAGTCACAGGCCCCGTGCCTCGCCCACCTAAACCCGCGTTCGGGTCTGGTGCGTTTCGCGGATCAACCGTACTCGTGGCCTCTGGCGAACGACTGGCTTTATCGACAAACGGCATCGGCGACTTAATCACGTAAAAGGCCACAGCAACCGCAGCAATCAACCCAATCAATAGTCCAGCCAACACCCCGTAGAGCGTGCTGCCACCACCAGAAGATTTTTGTTTAGCCATGAAGTAATCTTACATCCGTTCGGGGGCAGATACACCCAACAATGCCAGACCATTTGCAATCACTTGTCGCGTTGCATCGGCCAACCGTAACCGCGCCTGCTTAACAGCGATATCATCCACCAAGACACGCTCAGCGTTATACCAAGCGTGAAAATCTGCCGCGCAGTCACGCAACCAAAACGCCACCAGGTGCGGTGACAGGTCGAGCGCGGCTTGAGACACCAGTGCCGCAAACTCTGCCAACCGTTGCATCAGCGCGATTTCTGTCGGTGCCACCAACAGGGTACTGTCTGCCGCACTCAGTTCTTGGGCGCTTAGACCGGCCTGCAGCAGCATCGAACAAATTCGCGCGTGGGCATACTGAATGTAATACACCGGATTTTCTTCACTTTTTGAACGCGCTAAGTCGACGTCAAACACAAACTCAGTATCGGCGCGTCGTTGAATCAAAAAGAAACGTACCGCATCGCGCCCGACCCATTCGATCAAATCTTGCAACGTGACATAACTACCTGCGCGTTTTGAGATCTTGACCTCAACACCGCCGCGCATCACCTTCACCATCTTGTGCAAAATATAGGCGGGGTAATCAGCAGGGATCCCTAAAGCCAACGCCTGCAACCCAGCACGCACACGTGCAACGGTGCCGTGATGATCGCTACCTTGAATATTAATGGCACGGGTATACCCACGTTGCCATTTCGTGACGTGATAAGCAATGTCTGGCACAAAGTACGTGTAGCCACCCTCTGATTTACGCATCACGCGATCTTTGTCGTCACCCGTGCCCAGTTCAGTGGTGCGCAACCACAACGCGCCTTCGCTTTCGTAGGTATGGCCTGACGCAACCAACTGCTGCACGGTTTGCTCAACACGCCCCGAAGTGTAGAGCGAGCTTTCAAGGTAATAATGATCGAAGGCCAGACCAAAGGCTTGCAAATCAAAATCTTGCTCGCGTCTTAAATACGCTACCGCAAAACGGCGCACGTTATCTAAGTCAGCAAGATCACCACTCGCCAACACCGGTTCACCATCGCTCGCACTGACCGTTGCTTGCGCCAAAAAATCTTTTGCAATGTCAACGATGTAGTCGCCCTTGTAGCCCTCAGCTGGGTAAGCGTCGTCATCTGGACTTAAGCCCTGGCCTCGCGCCTGCACACTCAGCGCAAGGTTGTGGATCTGATTGCCAGCATCGTTGTAATAAAACTCGCGACTCACATCAAAACCACTTGCGTCAAACAGGCGGCACAACGCATCGCCGAGCGCTGCCTGCCTGGCATGGCCCACATGCAAGGGCCCAGTCGGATTGGCCGATACAAACTCAACCAACACCTTTTGGCCGTTGCGTGGGGTTCGACCAAAGCTTGAGCCCTGCTCTGAGATTGCCGTCAACACAGCAATACGAGCGGCGTGGGTTAAACGCAAATTAATAAAGCCGGGGCCAGCTAACTCGGCAGCCGCAATCAGTGCTGTCGCACGAGGGTTCGCCATCAGCGCATCCACGATCTGCTGCGCAAGCTCGCCAGGGTTGCGCTTGGCGGGCTTGGCCAATTGCATCGCGACGTTTGTGGCGATGTCGCCATGCGCTGCAACTTTCGGGCGCTCTAGCAAAATAGCGGGGTTGGCCTCTGGCAAAATGCTTGCCACGGCGGCCTGCAAACAAGAAATAATGGTCTGGTGTTGCTCGGGCAGCATGGGCTTAAAAACACGACAAGTTGAAGTGTCAAATGATAGCCTGAAATGCGCTTAGTCCCAGTGCCAGCCCACCTCGTCGCGTAACCATTTTGTATAGCGCGGCATGTCGACCCACCCGACAGCGTCGGGGGCCTGCGGCAAGAGCGGTGACGAACGTGCCAGCAACGACTCGACCTGGCGGCGTACCTCAGCACCCATTGCTGGGGCGTGATCCTGATAATTCACCCAAAGACGGCCATCGGGCTGATTCACTCGGCGATCCCCGCGCTGCACGGTTCGGGCAAATACCGCCCGCTCGTCATGAACTATCGGTCGGGTCACCGACGCTGCTTTGGGCCCAGCCCCAAGCGGCACGCCCGCCGCCTTCGCTTGCCAATGCATCCAAGCCAAGGCCACCTGAGACAAATCACCAGGGGTCGAGCCAGGCGACGCCTCTCGCGTCAAGTAGCCGCCGCCAATATCGGCATGCGCTCCAACAAAGGCGCGCTCGACGACATTACCCCCCACCTGCGTACCGCGCGCCGAGGTCAACGGAAACAACCACCGGTGCTCATGCAAGGCCACAGCATGCGCCACCCACTTCCAGGCCGGGGCAATGGTCAAATCAAACGCAGCATTGCCAGCACCCAGCACATTAAACTGCGCCACCGTGTCAAACAAACCCATGAAACGCAGGTCTACACAACTCGACAAGGTGCCGCGCTGAGGGTCTTGTAACCAAAAGCGGCCATCCCGCAGATGCTGAGCCACTCGGTTCCCAAAATGGCGGGCAAGCGCTGCCCCGCGCGAAAACCCCACCACATCCAACGCTAGCGCCGGTGCATCCTCTCTCTGCAAAGCCACTGCATTGAGCCAGCGCTCCCACTGCTGATCCACACGACTCGCCCCAGACCAAGCAACGGCCGCATCCGATGCATGCTTTGCACTTCCTACCTCAAGATCGCCGGCAGGGCCTTCGATATATTTCACCGCCCCACCCTGATATTGCTTGGCAAACAGCCAAACGTTGGTTTGCGACGTCGGGCTGTTACCCGTGCCATCAAACGCAAACAGCAATAACCCAAGTGGGTCAACGTAGCGCCGCGGTTGCTGCTCGGCATACCCATACTGACTGTTCCCCGGGATTGGGCCCAGTGGATCAGGTTCAAGATAGTGTCCCCAGCGAGGATCGTAGGTTCGTTGATAGTTGTCATGCCAGCCCGTAAGCGGATCCGCCACTTGCCCTGGCAAGCGCAAGGGCTGCACAAAATCTTTTCCTAGGTCGTGGTGCTGCTCGAGTAACTCACCAAGAGGACTATAAGTGGCTTGCCAACGAACCGCCTGCCGTGCGTCGGTCAGCAACTGGGGCAACCCCACGGGATCAGTATGAAAGAAATAGAGGCTCGCCTGTGTCGCGTCATTGCCGTATTCAATCAGACCGATCGGCACCTGCTGCACGTAGATAAAGCGTCGCTTCACGCGCAGGCCGCTTTTATTTTCGTAGGCTTGTGCCACCATCTTTTGCTGGTCATACAAAAACTGCGTACGCCCGTGCTGATCTTCGCGCCAGATTTGTTCGCCGACGGCGTTATGACCATAAGTCACTGCTTGTCCTAGGCGACCCTGATCCACGACGCGCGTGAGCCGGCGCTGTGCGTTATAACGCAGCACAAAACGGTCAACACGTGTCGGTAACCCGGTTGCATCACGCGCGATCGCTTGACGCGCTGCGCCTGACACACGCCAGGCATACTCTCGTGCCGACGTCTGATTCTCAGCTGACGACCAACTACGATGTCGACGCAAGCGTTGCTCAACATCATAGTCATAGCGTGTATCCCGCGTCTGTCCGAGCAACGTCATGCGCTCGTGACTGAGCCGTGCGCGCTGATCGGTAGCGACTTGATGCCGATACAGTGGCAACCGCGTGGCCGGTTGATACACCAGCAGCTGCTCAAGCCGCGCGGCCTGCCACCCAATGGCCTGAGACGTGGCCATTTGCCTGACGGTTAACAGACCGTTGCCGTGCACAAGCCCATTTGGGCCGATCTCGACAACCTTCTGCCGACGCCCGGCGGCAGTTTCCCACTCAACCGCTTGCAAGCTTGTGTGCGACCAGCGATAGTGCAATACACCCCCTTCTGGCAACACGTGCGTCAGGCGTCGGCCCCGCGCATCATAAGTAAACGTCTCGCGATACCTCCACTCAGGGCGAAACACGTTGAACTGACCCGCGCCCGCTGTTCGTCGAAACACCACACGCTCGCGTAAATCGCCGTCTGAATTAAAGCGCCAGTGCTGCGTCTCTTCTGGGTGTGCAATCACAGAGGGGCGCCTACCTCGCCAAGCTACGCGTACCTCGACGGGTTCTGCAAAGTTCGAGCGCGCCTTGAAGCTTCGCACCCTTCTAAAAATATCAAAGTCCCAACGCCAAAGATCTTGCTCACCAAAGTTACGCAAGACTAAGTGCGCGTGCGGCAAGGGCCGTTCGCTTTGCGAAGCCCCATCGTGTCGCCCCATTGGCCTTTGCAACTGATGTGACCTCTGATACACAAGGCGCTCAGTCGCAACACCACGACTATGCCATTGAGTTAAATGTCCCGACCCAGCAAACCAAAGATGTAAGCCTGGCCATCCTTTGCCATGAAAAGACAAGTGCCGGATCGCATGCCGCGTATCCTGCTCAAGCACAAGCCCGAGTGCCGAGTCAGATAAAGCCGTTGGTAATCCTGCTGCAAGTAACTCTGGCGTGCCCGCGGCAAATGTCTGCACCCGACCGGCTCGGTCATACTGCCACGTGTGCGTACGCAGTGCTTTCGTCGCCGTTTGATCAACAATCGAGATCCCCGTCACGGCGTGCGCATGCCCAGCTTGTAGTCGCTCTTCGTGATGATAACGACGACGCATCCCATCAGGGCGAAGCACCTCAGCCAAGGCGTTCGCCTCATAACGATAGTGAAAGATCCCCAGTGGCGACTCGACAGCAACCAGCTTGTGCAAAGATTCAGGGTTCATCGTGTCTAGCGATGCCGGTTGTTGAGCCATTGGCGCCGCATAGATAAAACGCAAACTCTGTTTGGTCTCAGTATCGGTCACTCGGTCAAGCTCGCCGTACCATTTCGATGGTGATTGATGCCGCACAATATGCACAGCAAGTGCCTCACGACACTTGCCCTGTAGTCGACTGCGTTGATTCGACTCAACAAACGACCAGCCAATCAAGCGACCCGGCTCGTCAAAACGCAAACACTTTCCAAACGGCCACTGCCACTGCCAGGCTTTCCCCTTGCGCGTAATCACTCCATCCTCACGCGCTGGTCCAACACAACGTTGCGTTTGATCGCAATGAAAGGTCAAACGGCTACCGTCCGCCTGAAGCACCTGTAGGTGCGCACCCATCCAATAGAGTCGCGTGTCATACGACCACGACCAACCTCGCCCCAACGCACCCTCTCGAGGATCCATCGCGTTGTAGTGCCTCACCAACTCTAGGCCCGGTGCACTGACTAAACTGGGCAAATCCGTATCACGTTGATATTTATTACCATTGCGTCGATCAACCGGGTTGCCAATGCCATGGTTAGGGCTGCTGTGCGGGCGACCTAACGTCGCAACACCGCCTTGCTGACATGGGTTGCCCAGCTCTGTGACTTGACATGACGAACCCGCTGCCCATGCTGCTTTTAATAAAAATAACAATGCTCCGATCAACCAAAAGCGCATCGGTTTTCTACCTGTGACACAAAAGAGTAAGCTTGTAGCAATGAGGGTGAAAAAACCTCAGGGCAAGACGCTTTGATCCACAAGGAAAACTACGATGCTAGTCACTTTTAGTAGTAAAGCTGGCGCAGATATTTTGATGCTATCGCAACACGCCAAACCGATTCTGCAGATCATGGGCAAACTCGACGGCGCAGACTTGCCGGTCAGAGGCGTATTCATGCCCGAGCAGATGGTGCAAACCATTGACAAGCTCGAGCGAGCGATTGCATCGACGCCACCGCCTGACGAGGATGATGACGATGATGCGCCAAAGGATCCCATCACCAGACCCGTAGGTCTGCGTCAGCGGGCATTTCCTTTGCTTGATCTGTTACGGCGGGCCAAAGACACAAATCACCCGGTCTTATGGGAAGCTAGCTCCCCTTGGTAAGTTCAATACACATTAAAACGCTTTTTCAAACAACGCGCGAAAATCTGCGGTCGTCGTATGGCGCGGATTCCAGCGGTTGTAATTGGCCTGCGTACATAACTGCGCCATGTCATCAAAACAATCTGCGGTCACGCCAACATCCCTGAGCCGCGGCGGGATACCTAAATCCAAACACATGGCTTCAATCGCCTGAACCGCAGCTTGCGCAGCATCAAGCGTTGGCCATTGCTGAACCGGCCGCCCCATTGCTGCAGCGACACGTGCAAATTTTTGTGGATTTGCCACCAAGTTAAAACGCGCCACATGCGGCAAGCAAAGCGCGTTAGACAAGCCATGCGACAAATGAAACTGTGCGCCAATAAAACGCGCCATGCAATGCACGTTACCCAACCCCGTTTGTCCAAAGGTCATCCCAGCAAGCGCTGATCCGCACAGCATATTGAGCCCGGCTTCAAGATTGCCTCGATTTGCAACAAACGGACGTATGTTCGACGCCAACAATTCTATGGCCTGCAAATTAATGGCATCGGTGATTAAATTTGTCTGCAATGAAACATAAGATTCAAACGCGTGTACAAACGCGTCTATGCCAGAATGTGCAGCAACGTGCGCCGGCACCGTACGCAGCGCCAACGGATCCAGTATTGCAAACACTGCCGGATTCAACGCAGCATGCCGAATCGACATCTTGAGATTTTTTTCAGTATCCGTAATCACGCAAGACCCCGACACTTCAGACCCCGTACCCGCAGTCGTCGGGATCGCGATGAGCGGCAGAGGCGCGAGACTAAACTTATCGATCCCCTCGTAATCGTGAATCCGCCCACCATTCGTGGCTAAAATCCCAACCGCTTTAGCAACATCGATCGTGCTGCCGCCACCAATCGCAAGAATCGCTGTCGCCCCATGGGCATGGCACACCTCAAACGCCTTCTGTACCGTGTGTGCACTTGGATCAGGTTCAATCTCAGTAAAGACTGCGCTCTGAACACCCGCCGCCTTTAACAAGGTTTGTATTTGCGCGTAAAACTCGCTGTTCAACAACGCCGCATCAAGAGCCACAAACATACGCCGACACGATAGCTTTGCAACGATCTCGCTGATCTTGTCTGACGCACCCACCCCCATATAAATCGTGGAAGGGCAAAAAAAGCTTGAAAGTGTTGTTGTCATTCTCTTTACGTCCCTTGAAACTTGGGTGGCCGTGACGGCTTAGACCGATCACGACTCAACCGCGCAACGCAGCCTTCACCCATCAAACCGATCATCTTTAGTCGGGGGTTGCACCCAAATCAATAATCAAAGGTCTCCAACGCGCAACTTCGCTCGCTAACAATGCGCGTGCACCTTCAGGAGTTTTTTGCTCAGGCGTTGTGTCTTCAATGCCCGCCGCCTCAAAGCGTGCCCGCAACGCTGGCGCTTGCAATGCCAAGACGAGCGACTGATTCAATTTTTTGACAACCTCTGGCGGAGTCCCTTTTGGCACCAAAATCATATTCCAGATGTCATACAGTAAGTCAGGGAAACCCGACTCACCTGCTGAGGGTACATCGGGCAATGCAGCAATACGTTTTGGTCGCAACACCACCACACCCTTTACCAGTCCTGAATTAACGTACTTGACTGCCGTGGTGGTGCTCTCAACCATGTAATCAATATGGCCCGCCATGACATCGTTTACCGCTTGCCCCGCGCCACGATAATTCACGCCGTTCACTTTCACACCTAATTTGACGTTAATGAGCTGTCCACCCAGCCACGTCCCAGAGCCCACGCCAGCTGCGCCAAAATTTAACCGTGACGCATTTTGCTTGAGGTAAGCGGCAAACTCATCGAGTCCGCTCGCTGGAAAATCTTTACGTGCCGATACAATTTGTGGCGCATCGCCGATTGACGCAATCGGAATAAAATCTTTCAGTACGTCGAAACTTAAGTTTTTATACAGCGTGGCGCTCACGGCTAGTGTGCCGCCGTTACCAATCAGCATGGTGTAACCATCGCCAGGGGCTCGCGAAGCGCGCGTGCCACCAACTGTGCCGCCAGCACCCGGTGTGTTTTCAACGATCACAGATTGGCCCAGCACTTTAGATAAACTCTCTGCCACCACTCGCGCCATCACATCCGTTGGGCCGCCCGCTGCAAAGGGCACGATCAAGGTCAATGGTCGGTCAGGATACGCAGCAAAGGCTAAGGTACTTAAACTTGCCAACACAAGGGCACCTAACAATTGTGCCGTTTTTTGTTTTAGTCGATCAAACATAATGTTCCTCTGTTGTAATGGGTGCTCGAAACAAAAAGGGCTGTGTTCACGCAGCCCTTTTTTACTGACACGACGATGCTTAGTTACACATCCAAATTTGCTGCCTGAAGTGCATGCGTTTCGATAAAAGCGCGACGTGGTTCAACATGATCGCCCATCAGCGTTGTAAAAATCTGATCGGCACCAATCGCGTCTTCAATCTGAACACGTAATAAGCGGCGTACTTTAGGATCCATCGTGGTTTCCCAAAGTTGCGATGGGTTCATCTCGCCCAAGCCCTTATAACGTTGCTTGGTGACGTTACGCTCGGCTTCAGCGCGCAACCACTGCATCGCCTCCCGAAAATCAGCAACCATGCTTTCTTTACGTTTGTCGCCTTCGCCGCGTGCCACCATCGCACCTTTACCAACCAACCCTTGAAAGGTTGCCGCTGCACGCGCCAGCACGCCATAATCTGCGCCGCCCGTAAAGTCGGGGTCAAGCACCGTCACACGCACGTTGCCGTGATGTTTACGACGAACAATCAAACGATAGCGCTCTGACCCTTGATGATATTCAGGCGTGACTTCAACTTGATTAGGCAATAAGGGATCTTCGAGTGCCACTTGCAAACGCGATGCCGAAGCCTTTGCTAGCTCATCGGTCTCGAGTTCAACAGTTGCGCCACCAACAATCGCAGACAGCGTCGACTCATCCATGAAACGGCTCAGACGCGCGATCACACCATCTGCCATAACGTATTGTTTGGCAAGCTCTGTTAGCGCCGCACCAGAGATCGCCTCGGCGCCAGCTTGCGGCACAAGCGACGCGTCTTTCAATGAAAGTGTCAGCATATAGCTAGACTCTTCAACCTCGTCCTTGAGATACCGTTCGTCTTTGCCTGCCTTGATTTTATAAAGAGGCGGCTGCGCAATATAGATATATCCACGCTCAACAAGCTGTGGCATCTGCCGATACAACAACGTCAAAAGCAGTGTGCGAATATGCGCACCGTCAACGTCAGCATCGGTCATGATAATAATGCGGTGATAGCGCAACTTATCGACGTTGAAATCTGGGCCAATACTTGTACCAAGCGCCGTAATCAGTGTTGTGATTTGCTCGCTTGCAATCAACTTATCAAAGCGCGCTTTTTCAACGTTTAATACCTTGCCGCGTAACGGCAAAATCGCTTGAAACTTGCGGTCACGCCCTTGCTTGGCTGAGCCACCTGCCGAGTCACCCTCGACGATGTACAACTCGCACAACGCTGGATCTTTTTCTTGGCAGTCAGCGAGCTTGCCGGGTAAGCCCGCACCTTCAAGCACACTTTTACGACGTGTCATCTCGCGTGCTTTGCGCGCAGCCTCACGCGCACGTGCTGCCTCAACAACCTTGGCACACAATGCCTTGGCATCGATGGGGTTTTCAAGCAACCAAGTTTCTAGCGTGCGCGCAACAGCCTCTTCAACCGCTGGGCGTACCTCACTTGAAACCAACTTGTCTTTAGTCTGGCTACTAAATTTAGGCTCGGGCACCTTGACTGACAGCACGCAGGTCAAGCCTTCGCGCATATCATCACCCGTGGTTTCAACTTTGGCCTTCTTGGCCATCTCGTTGTCACCAATATATTTATTCAGAATGCGCGTCATCGCTGCGCGCAAACCCGTCATATGCGTGCCACCATCGCGCTGAGGGATGTTATTGGTAAACGCCAAAACTTGTTCGCTGTAGCCATCGTTCCATTGCATGGCAACTTCGACACCTACCATCGTGCCACCAGCATTTGATTCTGTGCTCACCGAAAATACATTCGGGTGCAATACTGTTTTGCCACGATTGATATATTCGACAAAGCCTTTCACGCCACCAGAAAACGCAAAGTTTTCTTCTTTGCCATTTCGTTGATCGATCAGACGAATCTTCACGCCATTGTTCAAGAACGAAAGTTCGCGCAACCGCTTTGACAGAATCTCGTAGTGATATTCGACATTATTAAAAATATCAGTGTCGGCCAAAAAGTGGACTTCTGTCCCACGGTTTTCGGTTTGGCCCGTTACCGCTAGAGGAGCAACTCGCTCACCCTTGCGAAACTCCATTTGATGCACCTGCCCATTGCGACGAATCGTCAGACGCAACCAGGACGACAACGCGTTGACGCAAGACACACCCACACCATGCAAACCGCCAGAGACTTTGTACGAGTTCTGGTCAAACTTGCCGCCGGCATGCAACTCAGTTAAAACAATTTCGGCTGCGCTGCGCGCAAACTCATCGTCTCTATGAATGTCGGTTGGAATGCCGCGACCATTATCAGTAACAGAAATTGAGTTATCGCCATGAATCGTAACAACGATATCGTCGCAATGCCCAGCGAGCGACTCATCGATTGCATTGTCGACAACCTCAAACACCATGTGATGCAAACCGGTGCCATCGGACGTATCGCCGATATACATGCCTGGGCGCTTGCGTACGGCTTCGAGGCCCTTAAGCATTTTGATCGAATCGGCACCATACGCGTCCATATCTTCAGGAGGCTGGCCGGGTACTTGAGTGTTTTCTGACATTCTTTAAATCCGCATAGGCATGACGACGTACTTAAAAGACTCGTCATCAGGCAAAGTAATAAGGGCTGAGGCGTTCGCATCGGGCATGACAGACCAGCGAATCGTTTCGGCTTTGACGTTGGCTAAGAAATCTAGCAAGTAGCTGACGTTGAACCCCACGTCTAAAGCCTCGTATTCGTAATCAACGTCGATTTCTTCTTGTGCTTCTTCTTGTTCAGCGTTGGTTGAAGAAATCTTTAATAGATGCTGTCCCAACTGCAAGCGTACGCTGCGGAATTTGTCTGTTGTCAAAATCGCTGCGCGCTGCAAGCAGCCCTGCAAGATTTCACGCGAAACATCAAAATGACGCGTGTAATTAGAGGGGATCACGCGATTGAAGTCGGGAAATTTCCCTTCGACGAGCTTGGACACTAATTCAACATGCCCAAACGAAAAGCGTATCTGACCCGGTGCGACATCAACTGTAACTGGCTCGTCTGAGTCGTCTAACAAACGCTGCATTTCAAGTACCGTTTTACGCGGCACGATCACTTCGTGTTTCGCAAGAACACCCTCGACAGGGGTTGAGCTATGCGCCAAGCGATGCCCATCGGTTGCCACTGCTCGCAACAGACCTGGTTCAAACACCATCAACATCCCGTTCAAGTAGTAGCGGATGTCTTGTTGTGCCATGGCAAAGTGCGCCATGTTAAATAGATGCTTGAGTGTTTTGCGCGGTAGCGTCAACGAGACATCCCAGCGTTCAGGCTGCGTCATCGTCGGAAACTCAGTCGCTGCGAGCGTCTGCAGCGAAAAACGACTTTTACCCGTTTGCACCGCGAGTTTGCCGCCTGTCGTTGAGAGTTTGACATCGCCCGTATCGGGTAAGGCACGCAAGATATCTAAAAGCTTACGCGCTGCGACTGTGAGCGACTCGCTTTCTGCGCCGGTGCCAAAATCAGCATGCGTGGTGATTTGTACCTCGAGGTCGGTCGCAATGAACGATACCCTTTCAGCTTGCTTGCGCACCAAAATGTTGGCAAGAATAGGCAGTGTGTGACGCCGCTCAACAATTCCGGCAACCGTCGATAGCGGTTTGAGTAAAGCGTCGCGTGGGGTCTGGACAAGTTGCATAGATTATCCCTTTAAAGTTTGTTCAAGCACATGCAGCGTATGGTTAAAGTCTGCTTGTTTCGCGCGGAGATCGGTTATTTTTCTCACCGCATGTAGCACCGTAGTGTGATCACGACCACCAAACAGATCGCCAATTTCTGGCAAGCTTTTTTGCGTCAGTTCTTTAGCTAAATACATCGCGACCTGACGCGGCATCGCAATGTTGGCAGGTCGCCGCTTTGAATACATATCAGCGACCTTCATTTTGTAATAATCAGCGACAGTTTTTTGAATGTTCTCAACCGTCACTTGCCCGCTAGACGCCGACAACAAATCTTTTAAAGCATCTTTGCAGATATCAACGTTGGCAACTTCGCGGCCATGAAAACGCGCATACGCCACAACTTTTTTCAGCGCACCCTCTAGCTCTCGAACGTTACTGCGCAAATGTTTGGCAATAAAAAACGCAACATCTTCGGGTAGTGTCACGCCCTCTTGCTCGGCCTTGCGCAACAAAATGGCGACGCGCATTTCAAGCTCGGGAGGTTCAATTGCAACCGTGAGCCCTGAGTCAAACCTTGAGATCAACCGCGTATCAATACCCGAGAGTTCTTTGGGATACGTATCGCTGGTAATGATGATTTGTTTGCGCTGCGCAACCATCGCCTCAAAGGCGTAGAAGAATTCTTCTTGTGTACGGTTCTTTCCTGAGAAAAACTGAATATCGTCGATCAGTAGCAGGTCAAGAGAATGGTAATAGCGTTTGAAATCATCAAATGCTTTGCGTTGATATGCTTTGACAACGTCTGATACATACTGGTCTGCGTGAACATATCTGACGCGCGCACCTTTGCCCGCCGCGAGCAACGCATTACCAATGGCATGGATCAAATGCGTTTTACCCAAACCAACACCGCCGTACAAAAACAACGGGTTGTATGAGGTGCCGGGATTTTCGGCAACCTGTAAGGCGGCAGCCCGCGCGAGCTGATTTGCCTTGCCGGTTACGAAATTATCAAAGGTAAGTTCTACGTTTAAGCGCGAGCGCTCGTCGGCCGATGAGGTGACAGCGTGTGCCGCCGTGACACCATTTAAATGCGATGTCTGCACAGCTGCTTGGCCTGGTGGTAGCAGTTGCGCGTCGAGCGGGTTGTCACTCAGACTAGACAGCGGCGAAAGCGTCGTGGCCTCACCTTGCCCAGCCGCCGCCTCGTGTTGGGCGCTTGCCTTTGGGCTTGGCGCTCGCAACTCTTGTTCAGGTGCGGGCAGTTCAAACAAAACCTGTACGGGTCTGTTGTACCAGTTCGATGCAAAGGTTTCGATTTGATGCGCAAAGTTTTTGCGCACCCAGTCAAGTTTGAATCGATTTGGCGCAGACAACCGTAAGCACGCCTGCGCTTCATCGAAGGCAAGCGGGATCAGCGGACGTATCCACGCGCTGATTTGCTGGGGAGGAAACTCCTGCTCTAGGTGCAAGACGCAGGACTGCCAAAACTGGTTCATGTGACTCGCTAAGTAAAATCTGATTCTACCCTGTCAGGGCCAAGGTTATCCACAGGGGCGCAGGCAATTTACCCTTAGGTTTGCCCTAACCATTTGACTAAGTTCGGTTTTTTTGATGAAATGGAGGGCTTTTCGGTATTATCCTAAACCTTTTTCGCTCTTTGTTGGGCCACTCATCATGAAACGTACCTACCAGCCTTCCGTTACCCGCCGTAAGCGCACTCACGGCTTTCGCGTGCGCATGAAAACACGCGGTGGCCGCGCAGTCATCAACGCCCGTCGTGCCAAAGGCCGTAAGCGTCTGGCCGTTTAATCAGTCATCTGAACCTATCAGCCAACTTGACTGTTGTGGGTTCTTCGCCCACTTACGACAATACTGCTCTGATGCCTAGCGCCACGTTTCCGACGGCGGCGCGCTTGCACCGCCCCACCGAGTTCTCTGCGGCCCTTTCAGGTCGTAGGGTCGCTCGTGGGGTTTATTTTGTATTGACGGCGAAAGTCGTTGTTTCGACCGAGCCGCTGTGCGCAGCGCCACCTATTGCTCGCTTAGGCTTGATCATGGCCAAGCGCTTTGCTCAACACGCCTCAACACGCAATGCGTTAAAACGCGTTGTTCGTGAGGCTTTTCGCTCATGTCGCTTATCCTTACCTGCTGCAGACTATGTAGTTCGATTGAACAGGCGCATTGAATCGGTCAGCTTAAGTGCACTGAAACGAGCGGCCCGCCAAGAGGCAGATGCGCATTTCGTGAAGGCCAGTCAATGCTAAAGGTTTTGTTAATTTTGCCAATTCGGGCATATAAGTTTTTCTTGAGCCCTTGGCTTGGCAACAGTTGCCGGTTTACGCCAACCTGCTCAAGCTATGCCATCGAGGCCATTCAGACTTGGGGCGTCTTAAAAGGCTCTAGTCTTTCTGTATCACGCTTGGGGCGATGCCACCCTTGGTGTCAGGGTGGATTTGACCCTGTGCCAGCACCGCCCTCAAAAATAGTTTCTAAAAACACTGATTGCGCAGCACCATCACACCGCTGTCATCTAGATTAACGCTAAACTGCGAGCCTTCTCTGGTTCGCTTTTTTTTACATATTTGGGCAAGTATGGACATCCGTCGCACCATCCTATTGATGATTTTTTCGTTTTCACTGCTGATGCTGTGGAACAACTGGCAAGTTCATCAAGGAAACCCCCCTGTTTTTGGCGCACCACCCGCGAGCGTGAAGCCCAAAGCTGAGACCCCAGATGCGGCATCACCGGTAAACAACGCGGGTGTGCCTGTGGCACCAGCCGCCGCCACCGCGACCACCGCTGCTAGCTCTGTTACGACGGTGCCCGGCTTAGCGGCTGCTGTGAGCCCCACCGCGCAAACCGTTGTGTTTAAAACCGATGTTTTAGCA
Organism: Candidatus Methylopumilus sp.; assembly: GCA_021738045.1. Taxonomy (GTDB): domain Bacteria; phylum Pseudomonadota; class Gammaproteobacteria; order Burkholderiales; family Burkholderiaceae_B; genus Zwartia. Next base: position 22,936 of record JAIPCU010000012.1, read on the forward strand.
TTAACGTTCGATCTTCAGGGTGCTCAGCTGATTCGCACCGATTTGCTGGCCTTTCCGTCTATTGATGATCCTCAAAAACCTTTCACGCTGCTAGAGCGTACGGCTGGCCATACCTACGTAGTGCAATCGGGTTTAACGGGCGCTCCAGCTGGGGTGACCTTTCCTAATCATCTCGTCCCGTTCACGCTTGAAACGGATGTGCGTGAGCTCAAAGGTGATACCTTAGTCATTAAGTTTTCTTCAACTTCTGGTGACGTCAAACTCACCAAGACTTATACACTCAAGCGCGGCGACTACGCGGTTGATGTTGCCCATCAAATTGAAAACCTGTCCACGCAAGCGATTACTCCTTCGGTTTATTTGCAAATTACTCGCGATGGCTCTGACCCCGCCGGCACCAGCAGTGCGCCTAGTTTCTTAAGTGGCCCAGCAAATTTTGTCGGTGCGGCCATCTACTCTGAGCAAGAGAAGTTTCAAAAAGTGACGTTGAGTGAGGTTGAGAAGCGTAAAGCAACCTATATTAAGCAAGCAGACAACGGCTGGTTCGCCTTTATCCAACATTACTTTGTCACGGCTTGGGTGCCTGCTCAAGGCAAGTCGCGTACTTACGACATGACAGAGCTCGAAAAAAATCTGTACGCCATGCGTAGCATTGAGCCAGTTGGCACTGTTGCCCCTAACAGTAGTTTGACGATGGCTTCCAAATTATGGGTCGGTCCACAAGATCAAACGGCCCTCGAAGCATTGGCACCAGGCTTAGAGCTGGTGATTGATTACGGGCTACTGACGATTATCGCTAAACCAGTCTTCACCTTGATGACTTGGCTATTTTCGTTATTGGGCAATTGGGGCTGGACGATCGTTCTTTTAACAGTCTTAATTAAGGCCGCGTTCTACCCGTTGTCAGCCGCAAGTTATCGCTCGATGGCTAAGATGAAAATGGTTGCGCCCCGTTTGCAAGCATTAAAAGAAAAGTTTGGTGATGATCGGCAAAAGCTCAACACCGCCATGATGGAAATGTATCGCACCGAAAAAATTAATCCTCTCGGTGGTTGTTTACCCATCGTGATTCAAATTCCTGTTTTCATTTCACTTTATTACGTGTTAGGTTCAAGTGTTGAGTTGCGCGGCGCCCCTTGGGTGTTGTGGGTGCATGATCTGTCAGTGCGAGACCCATACTTTATTCTGCCAGCCATCATGATGGTGACCATGTTCGTACAAATGCGTTTGAACCCGACTCCACCCGATCCAGTTCAAGCAAAAGTCATGATGTTTATGCCTTTAGTATTTGGCGGCATGATGTTCTTCTTCCCATCCGGGCTTGTTCTGTACTGGTGTGTGAACAATATCTTATCCATCGCGCAACAGTGGTACATCACAAATAAGATGGCTGCCATCGCTACCGCCGCAAATCGCTAATCTGCAGGTTGAATGGCCTCGTTAAATCAGCATCCTATCGTCGCAATCGCCACCGCCCCTGGTAGGGGTGGCATCGGTGTAGTGCGCGTCTCTGGGCCCCATTTGGGGCCCTTTATCTATGCGTTACTTGGTAGAGCTCTCGAACCCCGTCACGCCACGTACTGTCGCTTTCCAGATGCTAATGGCAACGCAATCGATCAGGGAATTGCTCTCTACTTTGTGAGCCCCGCGTCGTACACGGGTGAAGATGTACTCGAGTTGCAAGGGCACGGGGGGCCAGCGGTTTTACAACAGCTACTAAACCGCTGCTTGGCGGTTGGTGCGGCGTTCAACATTCATATCGCGTCACCTGGCGAGTTCACGTTGCGCGCATTTTTAAACGACAAAATTGATTTGGCCCAAGCAGAGGCCATTGCCGATTTAATTGATGCGTCTTCTGAAGCGGCAGCACGTGCAGCCGCGGTTTCGATGACGGGCTCTTTTTCAAAATGTATCAACACTCTTTCAGCCGCTATCGTTAATCTTCGAATGTTAGTTGAGGCCACGCTCGATTTTCCTGAAGAAGAAATTGAATTTCTCGAAAAATATCAGGCTCACGCAAAACTCGAGGGGCTACAAAACGAACTTGCAGAAATTCTATCTGCTTCACGGCAAGGTGTAGTTTTACGCGAGGGATTACATGTCGTTTTAGCGGGCGAACCCAATGTTGGAAAATCGAGTTTGCTTAATGCGTTGTCGGGACAAGATCTTGCGATCGTGACTCATATCGCTGGTACAACCAGAGATAAAGTGAGTCAGGTTATTTCTCTTGATGGTGTGCCCATTACGATTACCGATACCGCGGGTCTACGCGATACCGCCGACACAATTGAGGCGATCGGTATTGAACGGACGTGGGCTGCGATTGAACAAGCGGATGTCATTTTGCATCTAAGTGCTGTTGATACTAATCATCTCACGCTGGATCCGTATATTCAAAAACGTCGTTCAACGAAATCAATCGTTCTTAACGTTTGCAACAAAGTCGACCTATCAAACAAGTTAATAAATGGTTCAAACGACACACTATTGATTTCAGCTAAAACTGGCCAGGGGCTTGATGCGTTGCGTGTAAAGCTACTTGAATTAGCTGGTTGGAACCCCGGACAAGAATCTCCGTGGTTAGCACGGCAACGCCATGTCGATGCCTTGACCGCAGCACAACAGCATCTGACTCAGGCAAGTGAGTACGCTTTACAAAAAGATCTCGTCTTAGATCTTTTTGCAGAAGAACTTCGCTTGGCCCATACCCAACTTGGGCTCATCACAGGTCAGATGACTCCCGATGATTTGCTTGGCGAAATTTTTTCACGCTTCTGCATTGGCAAATAGCAATCTAGCTACTCGATGGTCCAGCCACCATCAACGGGCAACACTGCACCCGTAATATCCTTTCCAGCCTCACTACATAAAAATACGGCAAAGCTCGCCACACTTTTCATGGCGACAAAGCGACCCGTCGGATGACGACTTGAAATGTAATCGTGCTCGGCCTCTTCAATAGGGATTCCAGCTTTTGCGGCATTACCTGCAATCCGCTCAACGATTGGCGGTGTCGGTACTGTGCCGGGGCACAGAGCATTGCAAGTGATCCCCTCTGTTGCAACATCCATTGCTGTACTTTTTGTTAAACCTATCAATGCGGTTTTAGTCGTGATGTACGCGACGCGATTCGCTGTCGCAGTAGTTCCGTATACCGAAGATATGTTGATGATACGGCCCCACTTCTTAGCCTTCATCTGAGGAACTGTTAAACGCGAGGTATGGAAAGCAGCCGATAAATTTACCGCGATCGATTGATTCCAAGACATAGTATCTAGTGTATCGATTGAAGCAAAATTTCTAATCACTGCGTTGTTGATTAAGATATCAACACCGCCAAATGTCTCGCTGGCGTGTTTAACCAGCGCTTCGATTTCGGATACAACTGTTAAGTTTGCCTGGCTGTAGATGACAGATACGTCGTACATTGCTCGCAATCGTTCACTCGCCTCTTGCATTTGCTCTAGTGGCTCGAGTCCGTGCAAAACAATATTTGCTCGTTGTTCGGCTAGTGCCTCAGCCATTGCATAACCTAAACCAGCGACCGACCCAGTAATTAAAGCTGTCTTACCGCGCAACATATAGGTCCCCTATTTGAATCGAGTGAATCAACACTTATGTTGTTTCTACACATCAAATGAAAATTAGTTACAAAAAATTTAGCTGTGGATAACAAGGGCTAGCGGGCTGTGAACAAACTGTGCATGAACAAAGAGTAAGTCTGACTTGTTGAGCAATCACAAAACTTATTCAACTTACTCCACACAACTAAACAGAGGTTATTCACAACGTTAAAATTATGTAAGTCATTGAAAATAAATAGAAATAAAACTTTATACCTCTTATCCACAGGCCTTATTATCCATTAGTCTTTATATATAAAAACAATAAAAGAGATAAAACACCAAAGCAATACGGCGTACAAAAAGTTGTTGTCGATAAAAAAAATTTTCATTGTTTTATCGTGGTTAAATCAAACCTTCGCTAAACGTTCAATTGCTAAATCAAGGGTGGCCTCCTGTTTAGCAAAACAAAATCGAACAAGTTGGTGATTCGAGGCGGGGGCATCGGTTGACTGATAAAAAGCTGAAACCGGAATGACAGTCACGCCATGGGTTTGTGTCAACCAAACTGCAAAGTCTGCTTCGCTTTGATCGGATATGTCGCTGTAATCAGCCAGTAAAAAAAAGGTTCCTGGACTTGGCAAAACCTTGAAGCGAGTTTGCCTTAAGCCATTCGAAAGGTAATCACGTTTAGTTTGATAAAAGCCTGGCAGGCTCAGATAAGTACTTGCATCGGCGGTGTATGCGGCCAACGCGTGTTGAAAAGGTGATGGCACCGTAAAGACCATGAATTGATGAACTTTTCTAAGTTCTGCTGTCATGTGTTTAGGCGCACAGCAATAGCCAATTTTCCAGCCTGTCGTATGGGTTGTTTTACCAAATGAAGAGATAACAAAGCTTCTGGCGGCCAGAGCTGGTCTGGTACAAAGACTAATGTGTTGAACACCATCAAAAATAATGTGTTCATAGACTTCGTCTGAAAGTAAAAATATGTGATGTTGTTGAACCAGCCTTTCTAACTCATCCAGGTCACCAGGAGTAATGACGGCGCCCGTTGGGTTATGTGGAAAATTGACAATGACCAATTTAGTTTTTTTAGTGATTGCAGCGTGAACCAAGGTCCAGTCGACGCTATAAACAGGATTAGTTTGGCCCGGAGCACGCATTGGGACACTAATAGCCGTACCGCCCGCGAGTTTAATGGCTGGGATATAGCAGTCATAGCAAGGTTCTAAAACGATTACCTCATCACCCGTTCCAACACACGCTAGTACGCTGGCCATGATTGCCTGTGTGGCACCACTGGTAATCGTAATTTCAGTGTCGGGGTCATATTGGTGTTGGTAAAGGGCTGCAATTTTGTGATTAATCACCTCACGCAAGGGCATTACGCCAGCCATCGCGGGATATTGATTAAAACCCTTGTCCATCGCTTCAGATACCAAACGTAAGAGAGCTGGTTCAGTATTGAAATCTGGGAAGCCCTGCCCTAGATTGATGGCCTGATATTCCAAAGCCATCTTGCTCATGGTGGTAAAGATGGTGGCCCCAACTTCGGGCAGTTTTGATTGTATTTGCATGTTGGTTGGTTGGATGATGAGTCAGCGCGTACGAAGCCGCAAGTGAGCAATCGTCAATAGGTGTAGATGATTATTTGGTATTTGGATGATTCTTCAATAGAAAAGACCTATAAGCAGGATATACACACGAAATGCACATGATATGCACATGATATTAACAACTTACTCACTGATTTATCCACAAATTAAGGTTCCTAGGCGTTGGTAGGAAACTATTTATCCCAATTTATACAGAGATATTCAAAAGTTATACCAAGGTTATACCCAAGTTATACACAGATCACAGCGTTTGTAATGTTCCACGTGAAACAATCCCACCAACTTACCCTCAAGTGAAGGTTTTAACTTGTTGGTAGGAAGTTATCTATCCCAATTTATACAGAGTTATCCAAAAGTTATACCGAGGTTATATCCAAGTTATACACAGAACCCTGCGTCTGTAATGTTCCACGTGAAACAATCCCATCGACTTACCTTCAAGTGAAGGCTTTAACTTGTTGGTAGGAAGTTATTTATCCCAACTTATACAGAGTTATCCAAATGTTATACCGAGGTTATAGCCAAGTTATACGCAGAATCCTGCGTCTGTAATGTTTCACGTGAAACATTATGGAGATGCTGGAGCTTTGTATGACTGCCGCCCGGTAAATCGTTAAACTTGCAAACCGAAAACAAGCTAACAGGTTGATCACCCGAGGATAAAGGCTCAACTGCTGTGTTTAGAAAGAATTGTCCAAAATTGGCACTAATTATTAATGTTTCACGTGAAACAATCTTTCAATTTAAAACGACAAGTCTATAATCCATCCCCCGACTCAATTAAATGTACGAACCATGAATCACCCCACTGTTTTTGATGTTCTTGTTGTTGGAGGCGGCCACGCTGGGACAGAGGCTGCGCTGGCTTCTGCTAGAAGTGGCGCAAAGACGCTTTTACTGACACATAATATTGAAACGCTTGGGCAAATGTCGTGCAATCCCTCTATTGGAGGTATTGGAAAAGGACATTTAGTTAAAGAGATCGATGCCCTTGGTGGTGCAATGGCAATTGCAACAGACGAGTCAGGAATTCAGTTTCGAATATTAAATGCATCTAAAGGACCAGCTGTCCGCGCTACACGTGCTCAAGCGGACCGTGTTCTATATAGACAGGCAATTCGTAGTCGACTCGAAAACCAACCAAATCTTTGGTTGTTTCAACAATCTGTGGACGATTTAATACTTGAGGGTGATCGCGTTGTTGCTGCAGTCACTCAATCAGGTATAACCTTTCGAACAAAGGCTCTGGTCCTGACGGCAGGGACTTTTTTAAATGGCCTTATTCATATCGGGTTACAGAACTATTCTGCAGGTCGCGCTGGCGATCCGTCTGCCTCGTCCTTAGGGGCTCGGCTAAAAGAGTTAAAGCTTCCACAAGGACGCTTAAAAACAGGTACGCCGCCTCGAATCGATGGGCGCACAATTGATTATTCGTTGGTAACTGAGCAGCCAGGCGATTTAGATCCCATTCCTGTGTTTTCATATTTAGGCAGCCAAGCACTTCATCCAAAGCAAGTCCCTTGTTGGGTCACGCACACGAACGCACGGACACACGAAATCATTCGCAGTGGCCTCGATCGCTCACCAATGTACAGCGGAGTGATTGAAGGAGTTGGCCCAAGATATTGTCCTTCGATTGAAGACAAGGTCCATCGGTTTGCCGATAAAGATTCACATCAAATATTTCTTGAGCCAGAAGGTTTAACAACGAACGAAATCTATCCTAACGGAGTGTCAACAAGCCTACCCTTTGATATTCAGCTGGCACTGATACGCTCAATGAAAGGGCTTGAAAATGCTCATATCGTTCGACCAGGCTATGCAATCGAATATGATTATTTTGACCCGAGAGAGTTAAAAGCTACGCTTGAAACCAAAAGTATTCAAGGATTGTTTTTTGCGGGTCAAATCAATGGAACAACGGGATACGAAGAGGCGGCAGCCCAAGGGTTGATTGCAGGCATGAATGCGGCGCGTGCAGCTCGAGATGAAAGCCCATTTATCTTGCGCCGTGACCAGGCCTATATGGGTGTACTGATTGATGATCTGATTACTAAGGGCGTCACAGAGCCTTATCGCATGTTTACCTCTCGCGCAGAATACCGCCTAAGTTTGCGAGAAGATAATGCCGATTGGCGCTTAACTGAAAAAGGCAGAGAGTTCGGTTTGGTCGATGACCAACGTTGGAACACCTTTATCAAAAAGAAAGAAACGGTTGAAAACGAGGTTGCCCGCTTGCGTGCGACGTGGGTAAATCCACGCATGCTAGACCCCACTGTCGCGGTAAAAACGCTGGGTAAAGAAATAGAACGCGAGTACTTACTCTCCGATTTGCTTAAGCGCCCAAACGTATCTTATCAAAGCTTGGTGAATATGCCTCTACAACAGGGGTTCGATTTGCCGGCGGGCTTGTTGCCCGGAGACGAGGCCGAACAAGTCCAAATACAAATCAAATACGAAGGCTATATCACACGTCAGCAAGACGAGGTCGATCGCCATCAAGCCCAAGATACCTTGGCGATTCCACCTGATCTCGACTTTAGCGTCGTGACAAGCTTATCTATCGAAGTCCGTCAAAAGCTAAATGTGCACCGGCCTGAAACAGTCGGCCAAGCCTCTCGAATTTCTGGCGTCACGCCGGCCGCAATCTCTTTGCTGTTGATTCATCTTAAGCGCCACCAATATGGCAAGGCCGCATGACGTGAGCACCATTGCGCACGCAACAGTCAACGTCAGCACCAGTGAGCGGCTCTTACGCGCACTAGAGACTCTTCGCCTCAAGAGTCAGCCAACCCAGCAAGCTGCCTTGCTTGAGTATCTCTCGCAACTCATGCGCTGGAACAAGACCTATAACCTCACGGCAATTCGCGACCCTGATCAGGCATTAGTTCACCACATCTTTGATAGCCTCTCTCTTGTGGCGCCTCTGAGCCGAGTGCTCTCACTTAACCCAACAGAGACGACCACGATCGTAGATGTCGGGTCGGGTGGAGGGCTACCAGGCGTCATCCTTGCAATTATGCTTCCTAGCGTAAGGGTGACCTGCGTCGACGCCGTAGAAAAAAAAACCATGTTCGTGCGACAAATGGCGGGTGTACTTGCCCTTCAAAACCTGAGCGCACAGCATGCCCGCATTGAAACGCTCGAGCCCCTTCAAAGCACGCTGGTCACGTCTCGGGCCTTCGCCTCGCTACAAGATTTTGCGCAACTTGCAGGCCTGCATGTAAGAGAGGGTGGTTACCTCGTGGCCATGAAAGGTCGAGAGCCAACCGAAGAACTTACCGCAGTTCAAGCCCATACAGCTTGGTCTGCCCAAGCAATAGAACCCCTGACAGTTCCCGAGTTTGAAGGCCAGCGCTGTCTGGTCTGGATGCAACGGAAAGGAAACACATGAACACGCCCGTCACACCAACAACCGCTCGAGTCTTTTGTATTGCTAATCAAAAAGGCGGGGTTGGAAAAACGACAACTGCTATTAATCTTGCGGCTGGTCTAGCCAAGCTTCAACAACGCGTCTTACTGATCGATCTCGATCCGCAAGGCAACTCGACAATGGGCAGCGGCATCGATAAAAGTACCCTTGCCCATAACTTATATCAGGTTCTGATTGGTGAGGCGACGATTCAAGACGCCGTCGTCGCCTCTGAAAGTGGTGGTTACGATGTCCTGCCCTCTAACCGCGAACTATCTGGCGCCGAGATTGATTTGGTTGGCATGGATCATAGAGAACTCCAACTCAAGTACGCACTTTCAAAAGTTGAACTGCAGTATGATTTTGTCTTAATCGACTGCCCACCTACGCTGTCGTTGTTAACCTTAAATGGCTTGGCCGCAGCGCACGGCGTCATCATCCCGATGCAGTGTGAGTACTTTGCACTAGAAGGTTTGTCTGACCTTGTTAACACGATCAAACGTGTCCATCGAAATATCAACCCAGACCTGAGTTTGATCGGTCTATTGCGAGTCATGTTTGACCCACGCGTGACCTTGCAGCAACAGGTCTCTGCACAACTCGAAGCACATTTTGGTGACAAGGTTTTCAAGACCGTCGTGCCGCGAAATGTACGCCTTGCCGAAGCGCCAAGTCATGGTATGCCAGGTGTCGTTTATGACCCGACCTCACGAGGTGCGCAAGCCTATATTGCTTTCGGCGCTGAAGTGATTGAGCGTGTCCGCACAGTTCAAAAATAATACAAATATTTGTGTTCGCAACGCGTGCACATGAATCATAAGGAAACACCATGGTAACGAAGAAACCCAAGGGCCTAGGCCGAGGCCTTGACGCGCTGCTTGGCGCAGACACCAATAGCTTGGATCAAGTTGGACAACCAGCAACACTCACAAGCGCACCAAATACGTTGTTGATCGAGCAACTACAGGCTGGAAAATATCAGCCTCGTACTCGCATGGACGAGGGTGCGTTGGCTGAGCTTGCAGACTCCATACGAGCTCAAGGAATCATGCAGCCAATTTTGGTTCGACCCCTAGATGCCCTCAAAGGTCAATACGAGATTATCGCTGGCGAGCGCCGTTTTCGTGCAGCACAGTTGGCCGGCTTAACAGAGGTACCGGTACTCGTTAAACATGTTGCAGACGAACATGCTGCCACGATGGCGCTGATTGAAAATATTCAGCGCGAAGACTTGAATCCCCTTGAAGAAGCGCAAGGAGTGAAACGATTAATAGAAGAGTTTGGCCTGACCCATGAGCAAGCCGCCACAGCAATTGGGCGCTCGCGCTCAGCCACCAGTAACTTGTTGAGATTGCTTAATCTCGCCACACCGGTACAAACGATGTTGTTGGCTGGCGATATCGACATGGGTCACGCCCGAGCGCTGCTCGCGGTCGACGCGGCAATACAAATACAACTTGCTAATCAAATCATCGCTAAACGGCTCTCGGTGCGTGATGCCGAAGCGCTAGTGACGCGAACCACCAAAGAGCCCGGCAATAAAACGACGGCCAAGCCAACCAGCCAATCGCGCGACGTCACGCGCCTCGAAGAAACACTCTCTGATCAACTCGGCACGAAGGTGTCATTAAAAGTGGCCAGTAAAGGGCGAGGTCAACTGATCATCGACTTTCATGGGTGGGATCATTGTTCATCGCTCATTGAAAAACTTAATCTTAAAGAAGATATCGACGCATAACATGTGCGCGACGTGTTTGATTGCATCGCGCATCGCACAGTGCCAATCTATCTAGCCATTACTCTAGTCAGCTGTAGGAAGACACATGACAAAAGACCAATATCAGCTTGTCACGCCAGCAACTTTAAAAAGCTGGTTACACGATAAAAAAGAAATTGCGCTACTCGATGTCCGAGAACACGGCCAGTACGGAGAAGAGCATCTTTTTTATGTCGTTTCTACGCCCTACAGCAAACTAGAATCAGAGGTTCAACGACTTGTGCCACGCAAAACCGTGCGACTGGTTTTAGTCGGCGATGATGCCAATGAATTAACAGCGCGCGCCGCACACAGACTCGTGCAACTCGGGTACACAGACATCTATCTGCTTGATGGTGGCATCGCGCAATGGAAGAAGGCGGGCTACCAGGTCTTTGCTGGAGTCAACCTACCTAGCAAAGCCTTTGGCGAATTAGCAGAACATGCTTTTCATACGCCACGCATCACAGCGCAGGAGCTCAATGCAAAGATTGTTGCGCACGAAGATATTGTGATTTTGGACGGAAGACCTTATTCAGAATATCGAAAAATGAGCATACCTACCGCGGCGTGTTGCCCGAATGGTGAGTTGCCTCTGCGTATTGATGACTTGGTGATTCGTCCAGAAACGACGATTGTGATCAATTGCGCTGGGCGCACGCGTAGCATTATTGGTGCGCAAACGCTCATCAACCTTGGTGTCAAAAATAAAATTCTTGCGCTTGAGAACGGTACCCAAGGCTGGTACCTTGCAGACCTCAAACTAGATCATGGGGCCACACGAAAGTACCCTGAAACAATCAACGCTATACATCTGACGGTACAACAACAGCGAGCAAAAGCGCTGGCCGAAAAACATGACGTCACGTTTGTAGATGGTGAAACAGTTGCACTTTGGTTACAAGACACTACTCGCACAACGTTTCTTTGTGATGTGCGATCACCTGAAGAATTTGCAGGCGGAACAATCCCCGGCGCACAACATACGCCCGGCGGACAACTTGTTCAGGCGACGGATCAATTTGTTGGGATACGAGGCGCGCGTCTGGTTGTCTTTGATGACGAAAATGTACGAGCCCCCGCAATGGCGTCCTGGCTTGCCATGATGGGATGGGAGGTGGCAGTGTTAACCAATGCCTTTACCCACCAGTGGGAAACCAGCGCTACGCCGCAACACACCAAGCAGCAAATACACATAAATGCCGTCACAACAATTTCAGCCGAGCAACTCAAAAACTTAAACACAGCGACAACACACTGTATAGATGTACGAGCAAGTACAAAATATCGCGACGCCCATCTCAACGGTTTTGTGTGGTCGATCCGTCCAAACCTCAAGCAATTGCCGGCGATCAAAGGAGCCCCCGTCGTTGTCGTGGCAGATGACTTAGTCATCGCCCAATTGGCGGCGCAAGAGTTATCAGAGGCGGGTGCTGCGCGGGTACAAATCAATATTGATTCAGTTCAACAGTGGCGGGCAGCCGGCCTTGACATTACCGCCTCACCAACGTGTCCGACAGACCAAGACAGTATTGACTATTTGTTTTTTGTGCACGATCGCCATGATGGTAATCGTGCCGCCGCAATGCGTTACCTTGAGTGGGAAATCAACCTACTGAATCAAATTGATGAACAAGAGCGACAAAGCTATCGCCTGCCCCACTGAAATTCAACAAACATAATAGATTAAACATAGCTTAGCTACAATCCAGCAGCGTATGGCTCAAACTTTCGGCATTCAGGCCGAATCGTGCACCTTTCAGCAAAGAATCTGAGCCTTATCACGCCGTTAAGGCTGGTTCATGACAAGGTACTGAACTTGACAATGCGTAAAAACTCCCTCATAATCGTTGGTTCTCTTGTGGAGAGGTGCCCGAGTGGTTAAAGGGGGCAGACTGTAAATCTGTTGGCCTTGCGCCTACGTTGGTTCGAATCCAACCTTCTCCACCAAGACTCCAGCGTGTATGGGGATTAAACAGCTCGAATCGGGCGGGTGTAGCTCAATGGTAGAGCAGAAGCCTTCCAAGCTTACGACGAGGGTTCGATTCCCTTCACCCGCTCCAGCGGTCTATTTAAGTTGGTTTTACGCAGTACAGCAGTACCCGGTACAGATAGTCTTCGTGGAGTGCAAGCTCGGCGAATGCGCCCATGTGGCTCAGTGGTAGAGCACTCCCTTGGTAAGGGAGAGGTCACGCGTTCGATCCGCGTCATGGGCACCAGTAAAGATTAAGCAGTCGACGGCAGTATCGTTTTTATCTCATTCAATAGCGTCAATCTAGGTCAGGAGCCCGTCATGGCAAAAGGCAAATTCGAACGAACCAAACCACACGTCAACGTTGGCACCATTGGGCACGTTGACCACGGTAAAACCACACTGACAGCGGCAATCACAACAGTGTTGTCGCAAAAGTTTGGTGGCGAAGCTAAAGGCTACGCACAGATTG
>JAIPCU010000160.1 GCA_021738045.1 Candidatus Methylopumilus sp.
CGAGAAGATTTGTTTGACGGCATTGATATCTCACGCACTGTCGGATGGTTCACGAGCGGCTTTCCGGTCGTGTTGACCAAAGCACCCAGTGATCATCATATCGACAATATTCAGCACACCAAAGCCCTGCTCCAAGCGATTCCAAACAAAGGAATTGGTTTTGGCATATTGAGCTACCTCCATCCAGACCTGGCCTTACGACAGTCGCTATCGAGCGGACATGACGCACAAATCAGCTTCAATTATCTTGGCCAATTCAAAGAACCTGAAGCCAACGCCTGGATATTGGGCGAGGCGCTAGAGCCCACCGATCATGAGCACAGTCCGCTGGGGTTGCGCAAACCTTTGATTGAGATCAACGCACTACACCGACGCGAACAACTCGAAGTCAACTGGACTTACAGCATTAACTTACATCACACGCAGACCATTGATGCATTCGCTGAACAGTTCATGAACGTACTGACTGAAATCGTGGCCTTGTGTGAGGTAGGACCCGATAACCTCCAAGATCTCTATCCCCTGTCACCCATGCAACAAGGCATGTTGTTCCATAGCCAGTTGGGATACGAACAAGGCGCTTACACCATTCAACTGTCGAGCCGGATGCAAGGAGACTTCTCACCGACGTTATTTGAACGTGCATGGCAAGAGATACTAAATCGTCACCCAAGCCTGCGCGCGGTCGTTGTCACCCCTGCGGGCAGCGATCCACTTCAGGGAATTGTGTCAAACGCGAAACTTCCATGGCGTGACTACGACTGGCGTGGCTTAAGCGCAGAGGCCCAGCAGGAAGAATGGCTTGCACTGCTAGATACCGATCGGAAAAAAGGATTTGCTACTGAAACCTGTCCGCTGATGCGCTGCTCGCTTGTACACACAGAAGACGCCACTTGGCGTTTTCTCTGGAGCCATCATCATGTATTGACGGATGGCTGGTGTTTGCCCATTTTGATGCGCGAAATTCTTGAGTGCTATGAGGCCTTTGCCGCCGGACGCCCATATGATGCCCCCTTGCCTCCTCTTTATCGCGAGTACATCAAGTGGCTACAGTCCAAAGACATTCATCAAGCGAAGATATTTTGGCGCAAGTACCTGCAAGGTTTTGATACGCCGACCTCGCTCGGCATTGATCAGAAACGTTTGCACGCAAACGCGGCGAACCAGACGAGCGAAAATGAACCGACATACGACACCTGCACGATAGAGCTCGATCCCGTGACCACACGCATTCTGAATCAGTTCGTGCGATCGCAAGGGTTGACCTTGAGCGTCCTGATTCAGTCCGCCTGGAGTGTGCTGTTGAGTCGTTACAGCGGCGCTTATGACGTCGTATTCGGCGCGACGGTCTCTGGACGTCCTGCTGAGATTGCTGGTGTTGAACAGATGATAGGTCTGTTTATCAATACCTTGCCGGTCCGCGCACGTATTGATTCCAGTGAGGCCCTCACTCAATTCTTCTTACGCATGCGTGATGAACAACTTGCTCGCGATGAATATACCTATACGCCTTTAGTGGAGATTCATGCGTGTACCGATGTTCCAAAACGTCAAGCACTGTTTGATAGTATCGTCATAGTTGAAAACTATCCGGTCGACAGCGCGCTTGATGCTAAAGCACAAGCCCTTCGGATTGATGAAGTTGAAGTCCATGAACAGACGAGCTTTCCTCTGACACTCACGGCAGCCCCGGGAGAGCGGATCCCGCTCAAACTTGCGTGGGAGATTTCGCGCTTTAAGACCGAAGACGCTACGCATTTACTCCAACACTTTACGAATTTGCTGAAGAGTCTGGCAACTGATCCGCCACAAACAGTCGCGCAATGGGGCGCGTCGATGATGGATGCTGACGAGATCTATCAGCTATGCACTGAATTTAATCACACGACTAGCTCAACGCCAGAGCACCTAATGACATTCTTTGCGTTATTTGAACGCAAAGTGAACACGCATGGATCATCCATCGCAATCACAACGGAACGTGAGGAGCTTACATACGCAGGGTTATACGAGCGCAGCCTAAAGATTGCAACGCAATTACGTCACTATGGTGCGATACCAGGCAAGTGCATTGGTATCTATCAACATCGCACCGTCAATATGTTGGCAACGCTCATCGCCATTCAACATACGGGCGCAACGTATGTGCCGCTTGATCCTGAGTATCCGGCAGAGCGTATCCAATACATGCTAAATGATAGCCGAGCATTATTTGTCGTCTCCGAGAATGCGCTGCTCGATACATTCCCCGCGTCACGCGCAATGGTAGTTTTAGTTGAATCACTTCTTGAACGGGCAGACCCATCGAATCATCCAGTCAGTATCAGCAACGACAGTCATCGCAACGAAAACGCAGGTCCTGAGCAAGATCTTGCCTATATCATCTATACCTCAGGATCGACAGGACGCCCTAAGGGCGTACCCATTACGCACGCCAGCCTGACTAACTTCCTGTTATCGATGCAACGTGCGCCTGGTTTGCTATCAACGGATGTCATGCTTGCGGTCACAACGATTTCCTTTGATATTGCGGGTCTTGAGCTTTATTTGCCTCTGATCAAGGGCGCAAGGATTGTATTGGCCCCAAGAGAGGCTGCTGTTGATGGCGAGACACTCGCGACACTGATTCAAGAGAAAGGGGTCACAGTAATGCAAGCAACTCCCACTACGTGGCGTATGTTGCTTGAAACGCAGAGCCCCATCACGTCATTGAACAGAGGATTCTGTGGCGGCGAAGGGGTGCCGCAAGATCTCGCTCAAGCCTTGATTGCCCGCAATATTGAGGTTTGGAACCTCTATGGTCCGACAGAAACGACTATCTGGTCTTGCGCCAAACGTATTGAGGCTCATCCCCTTCGTGCTGCCTATGAGGATATCGGCCGTCCAATCGACAACACGCAAACATATATTGTCGATCGTGACATGAATCTCGTCCCGCGTGGAACAGCGGGTGAATTGTTGATTGGTGGAGCAGGTTTATCACCTGGCTATTGGCAACGTCCTGACGTAACTGCCGAAAATTTCATTCCAAATGCCTTTGGACCAGCTTCAAGCACACTCCTCTACCGCACTGGCGATCTCGCTTTCCAACGAAGAGATGGCTCCATCGTTTGCCTAGGTCGCATCGATCAGCAAATAAAAATCAGAGGATTCCGTGTCGAACCGGGGGAGATTGAAGCCGTGCTTGCGCAGCACCCGGGCATTAGGCAGGCGCTCGTGTCGATCTGGGAGCCTAAGCCTGATGACAAGCGCTTAGTGGCCTACTTCACGACAAACGAAAGTCCGCCCCAGATCGATCGTCTCAAAGAGTGGGTGCACACGCAGTTGCCTGCTCACATGATTCCCACAGAGTGGGTGATACTCGACACCTTGCCGATGACACCAAACGGGAAAGTCGACAGAAAATCGTTGCCTAAGCCAGATAGAGAAATCAATGATGCGTTTATCGAGCCTTGTGCTGGAACAGAAGCAATACTCGCTGAATTGATGTCTCAAACTCTGCAGGTGACTCAGATTGGTGCGACGGATGACTTTTTTGATCTTGGGGGTCACTCGTTACTCGCCGGTCGCTTTATCGCTGCCGTGTCTAACAAGCTTTTAGTTCAGCTGCCGCTCTCGACAATTTTTGAAAAATCGACTGTCAGAGCGTTATCTGAGCACATAGAAAGCTTGTTATGGGTCGCCAAGCAGATGTCCCAACCTACCCAAGCCCTCAGCGATGACGAAGAGGAATTCAGACTGTGAGTCGTATCGACGCTTCGATTGAACAATGAACTCTAGGCCTAGGGGCAACAGAGCAACGTGTCACAATGGCTGCTAATAAGCGGTATGAATTTGCGATAAATGTATTGTGATCAGTTATTTTCTTAAGCGAGGGGCCTGATGTCTTTAAGCAATATTGTCACACCAGAATGGTTGTCAGCGAACCTCACCGATCCTACGATCAAAATCCTTGATTGCACGACCTACATGCTTGCCCAACCTGTCGGGCCTTCAAAAATTGAGAGTGGTCGTGCTCAATATCTGAAGGGACATATACCTGGTGCACAGCACGTGTGTATGGAGCAAGATTTTTCTGAGCCGGGTGCGCGCTTTGCCTTTACTGTGCCCAGCCCCGATACTTTTAATCGCTTGATGCAACGCCTTGGCATCAAGCGCGATGATCACGTGGTGCTGTACGGGCATCAGCAATTGTCTGTTGTGACGCGGATTTGGTTTGTGCTGCACGCGATGGGACATCAAAAAATTTCGATTCTGAATGGTGGGCTGGCCTTGTGGGTGAAGTCTGGCTTGGCCTTGAGCACTGCACTGTCCACGGTCAAAGCAAGTGAATACAAAGCCGTACCAAAAGTTGAGCATGTAGCAGGCATCACCGAGGTGAGTGAGGCGATCACTGATCCTCAAAAAGTACTTTTAAACGCACTAAAAAAAGAACAGTTTTTAGGAACGGGCGGCGCCCACTATGGCCGGCCTGGACGCATACCAAACAGCGTCAGCTGGCCCGCCACCGACCTTTACGACCCGCAGACAGGCGAGTTCAAAAGCCAAGACGAGTTGACTGCACTGCTCAAGCAACTTGACCTGCAAACCGGACAGCAGGTCATCAATTACTGTGGAGGTGGTATTGCCGCAACAACCACCGCTTTTGTTCTTGAGACGCTAGGCTTTACCAACTGGTCTATGTATGACAACTCGATGAACGAATGGGCTAATACACCTGACAAACCGCTACACACTGGCTAAGCGGTTCAGACGTTTTTTGCAAACGTTACCGCTTATGAATTTGCAGCGTGATGTCTATTTAGCACCCTTGCCACCCACCAACCAAAGTGCCGTCGGACCGATGAGTTTAGAAATGCGATGGCGATGTTTCGCAAAAAAACGATAGCCTAGCGCAAGCAATGGGGCAAGGGTCTTGCGAGACATCACCCAAGCTAGCCGAGGCAACCCCGCACGCCGATAGGCCTCACCAAATACTGCAGGCCCTTTGATGACGAGGCCGTTATCAAACTGCCCATACATTTCAGCGAGCGCTTGCGAACAGCTGACGCCCACAGCGCGTTCATCGTAAAGATCAGAGTTGATATCAACAAACGCCAGCAAACCAGCTTGATTTCGACGTGACAAAAACATAATCTCTGCCTGACACAGCGGGCACTTGCCATCAAAAAATAAGGTGAGTTTCGGCAAATCAGTGGTATTCAAACACGTTCCTTCATTCAACAAACAGAACATGACAGTTTAGGTCGCTCAAAGACCGATAAGCAATGGATTAATAACAATTGGCGCTGTCAATTTCGCTTCAGCCCAACGGCAACACATATTAGATGCATGCCAAATAAAGGCCAACTAAGGGTCATCATATAAATTCGTTAGGTACAATCACACTCGAGCCCCATACTGGACTGAGCAGTTCACCGACACGGGAGACAACCATGTCAAACGAAGCAAAATGCCCTTTCTCTGGCGGGACCCCACCAAGCCATATTTCAGGCGGTGTAACAAACGCTGACTGGTGGCCACAGCAACTGAATCTGAAGCCGTTGCGCGCCTTGGCTGCAAACTCGAACCCTTTGGGCGAAAACTTTGACTACGCGCAGGCCTTTAAAAGCCTAGACCTAGATGCAGTGATCAAAGACCTGCACGACTTGATGACCGATTCGCAAGACTGGTGGCCAGCCGACTATGGCCACTATGGTCCCTTTTTTGTGCGGATGGCGTGGCATGGTGCAGGCACCTACCGCATTGCGGATGGTCGTGGCGGAGCGGGCGCAGGCGCTCAGCGCTTTGCGCCTCTAAACAGCTGGCCAGACAATGGCAACTTGGATAAAGCACGGCGGCTGCTGTGGCCAATCAAGCAAAAATATGGTCATAAACTTTCGTGGGCTGACCTGTTCATCTTGACAGGCAATGTCGCGCTTGAGTCAATGGGCTTAAAAACCTTAGGTTTCGGTGGCGGTCGCGCTGACACCTGGAGCGCCGATCAAGAGATTTACTGGGGCTCAGAAGGCAAATGGTTGGCCGACGAACGCTACACCGGCGATCGCGAACTTGCCAACCCCTTAGCTGCTGTGCAAATGGGTCTGATCTACGTCAATCCTGAGGGCCCCAACGGCACGCCAGATCCCTTGGCTGCGGCGCATGACATCCGTGAAACCTTTGCACGCATGGCCATGAACGACGAAGAAACCGTTGCCTTGATTGCAGGCGGGCACGCCTTTGGTAAAGCGCACGGCGCGGCCGACCCAGGCAAATATGTGGGCCCTGAACCAGAGGCCGCGACAATCGAAGAGCAAGGCTTAGGCTGGAAAAACAGCTTTGGCACAGGAACAGGTGTAGATGCCATCACCAGCGGACTAGAGGGCGCCTGGACGACCAATCCGATCAAATGGGATAACAACTACCTTGAAAATCTGTTTGGCTATGAGTGGGTGCTGACAAAAAGCCCGGCCGGCGCCCATCAATGGACGCCCAAAGAAGCCTCAAGTGCCGGTACGGTGCCTGATGCGCACGATGCCTCGAAAAAGCATGCACCCATGATGTTTACGACCGATCTGTCTTTGCGTGTGGATCCGGCCTATGAAAAGATTTCACGACGCTTTCTTGCGCATCCTGATGAACTGGCTAAAGCCTTTGCGAACGCATGGTTCAAACTCACCCACAGAGACATGGGCCCGGTTGCACGCTACTTGGGCCCACTGGTACCTGCCGAATCTTTAATTTGGCAAGATCCCGTTCCAGCGGTCAACCATCCGCTGATTCAGTCGCAAGACATCGCTACGTTAAAAGGCAAGCTGCTAGCCTCTGGCTTGACCACATCCCAGCTGGTCAGCACGGCTTGGGCGTCGGCTGCCACGTTTCGTGGCAGCGACAAACGCGGTGGCACGGATGGCGCACGCTTAGCACTCGCCCCACAAAAAGATTGGGCGGTGAATCAACCCGCCGAGTTGGCAAAAGTGTTGGGAGTGTTAACCACTGTTCAAACTGCCTTTAATGGTTCGCAAGCTGACGGCAAACGTGTCTCACTGGCCGATTTGATCGTGCTAGGTGGTTGCGCAGCCATTGAGCAGGCAGCAAGCAAAGCGGGACAAACAGTGGTTGTGCCCTTTACCCCCGGACGCATGGATGCCACGCAAGCGCAAACAGACGTTGACTCGTTTGCGGTGCTTGAGCCAACTTCAGACGGTTTTCGTAACTATTTGCGCCCCGAGCATGGCGCCTTTGCCGCAGAGTTACTGGTCGATCGCGCAAACCTGT
>JAIPCU010000013.1 GCA_021738045.1 Candidatus Methylopumilus sp.
TGCAGCAAAAGCCTGGTTTCAGCGAAAGTGAGACGCTATTAGCCGTCACCACAATCTCTTTTGATATCGCCGGACTTGAACTCTATTTGCCATTGATCAGCGGAGGCACGATCGCTTTGGCCTCTAGAGAGACCACGGCAGACGGTTTTGCCCTGCTCAAAGCGATTCAAAGTACCGGCGCAACGGTCATGCAAGCCACACCAGCGACCTGGCGCATGTTGATGCTCACTGGCACTAAACAGCCTGGGCTCAAGCGAATTTTCTGCGGCGGTGAGGCGCTTGATGGCGAATTGGCCAGTCAGCTTCTTCAAACCGGCGCCGAAGTCTGGAACCTGTATGGACCCACCGAAACCACCATTTGGTCAACCGCTAGCCAAGTGATTGCAACACAGAGCGATGATTCGAGAAAAAAATCGGGTGCCCCAATCGGCACCCCGATCGGAAATACCCAAACATATATTTTGGACGACTCCCTTGAGCCCTGTGCGCTAGGCGTACCAGGAGAGCTCTACATTGGGGGGATGGGTGTCAGTCGGGGCTACCTGGGACAACCAGGTATGACAGCCGAGCGCTTCATTCCAGACCCTTTTAGCTTGAGTGCCGGCGCACGTTTATATCGAACCGGCGACCTTGTGCGCTATCAAAACGATGGTCAAATCAGCTATATCGGTCGCGTAGATTTTCAAGTCAAAGTTCGTGGCTTCAGGATTGAACTCGGAGAAATTGAAGCCACACTGAACGGACATCCTGAGGTACAAAATGCCGTTGCAGTCGTGCGAATGGATCGACCCGAGCAACCTCAAATTGTTGCCTATGTTCAAACCGCAGCAGACCCTGCGCAGAATGATCAGCAAGCCTCGCTGATTGCGCGCTTACGCACTTTGCTGCAAAGTCAGTTGCCCGCCTACATGATGCCGACCACCATCATGTGCCTGAGCAGCATGCCAATGACACCCAACGGCAAGATTGATCGAAAAGCCCTGCCGTCACCCGATTTCACCCAACAACAAGAGGAGTATGTCGCCCCCAATACCGACATCGAGCGTGAATGTTGCGCCATTTGGTCATTATTGCTTGGCATCCCGCAGATCGGCATCAGGGACAACTTCTTTACTTTGGGTGGGCATTCAATACTGGCAGTCCAACTCATCTCAAAACTCAGAGATGCCTTGCATGTCGAACTTGCCATTCATACCTTATTCGATTGTCCAACAATCGAACAACTGGCCCAAAAGATTGCCACGCTGACTGGTTCTGCGACAACGGGCCAACAAGCGCCAACCATTAGCCGGCTGACCGAGCAAGATAAGCAACACTCAGCTCTGGCTTTCGCGCAACAACGGCTCTGGTTCTTGAGCCAACTAGAGGGCCAAAATGCAACCTATCTGATTTCGGGCGCTGTCCAGATGACCGGCGAACTTGCGGTCGATGTTCTAGAACCGGTCTTCACCGAACTGGTCAGACGACACGAGGCGTTGCGAACAACGTTTATCGAAATCAACGGCAATCCCGTGGCGCGCTTACTGCCTCAGAAAGACTTCAAGATTACGCAGATCTCTTTTGAGCAGCTAAAAGACACTGAACAAGAGAGCGCGATACAAGATCTCATCCAACAAGAGACCAATCGTCCGTTTGATCTCACGCGTGATGTGTTGTTGCGTGTGTTGCTGATTCGCAAATCGGCCACCTCACATGTCATGATCATGACCTTGCACCACATCATCTCGGATGAGTGGTCGATGGCCATGCTGCAGCACGAAGTCGTGCAGCTTTACCATGCCTACCTTAACGAGCAGCCCTCACCGCTCGTCGAACTGACTTTGCAATATTCAGATTATGCCAACTGGCAGCGCAACTGGCTAACCCGCGAGCGACTCGCCGACCAGATGGCTTACTGGGTCGCTCAACTCAAAGGAGCACCTGCGCTTCTTGAACTGCCAACCGACCATGCGCGCCCCACCATTGCCAGTCATTTAGGTAAAACCTTTTCTTTCAACATTGCGTCATCGCTGATGGATGGAGTAAGAGGCCTGACCCAGGCGGCAGGTGCAACGCTATTCATGACACTATTAACCGCTTGGTCAACCCTTTTGGGGCGTCACGCGGGCACGACTGATCTGGTCATCGGTTCACCCATGTCAAGCCGTAACCGGTCTGAGCTCGAAAGCTTGATCGGATTTTTTGTGAACACTCTGCCCTTACGCATAGACCTCTCAGGCCAAGCTAACAGCCTGACCTTAATTCAGCGGATAAAAAAGACTGTACTCGGTGCCTTTGCACACCAAGAGCTGCCGTTTGATCATCTTGTCGAAGAACTCAAACCTGAGCGCAATCTAAGCTACACACCCGTGTTTCAAGCAATGTTTGTGATGCAAAATGCACCAACGGCCGAATTGACCTTTGATGATCTCACACTCGAGATGATCACCACTGAAACACTAGTTTCAAAGTTTGACTTGACGCTTTCTGTTGAAGACAAACAAGGCACTCTGCACGGTGTCATTGAGTACAGCACAGATTTATTTGAGCAAGAGACGATTGAGCGACTGGCTACCCAGTTTGAGCAATTACTCATCGGCATGTGCGCGCAGCCAGAGCAACAGGTCTTGAGTCTGCCATTATTAACTGCAGAGCAGTCGCGTGCATTGACAGCGATGGCCAACCCCTGGCCACAGGAAAGTCTCGCAAGTGAGTCGGTTCTGGATGTCTTTGCAGCAATCGTCGCGACCCATCCTGAACAACGTGCTCTGCTGTGTGCTGAACAAGCACTATCCTTTAGTGAGTTAAATCAAGCTGCTAACCGGCTGGCTCACCAACTCAGGCGAGCAGGCGCACACTCAAATACGGTCGTCGGCTTGTACGCCGAACCCAGCCTCGAAATGATCGTGGGACTGCTAGGCATTTTAAAAGCCGGCGCCGCCTATTTACCTTTGTTACCCGGCACGCCGCTTGAACGCATCAAGAGTATGTGTGCAGAGACAGGAGCCCGCTGGGTGCTCGACACCACCCAAACGCTCAATCCCTGGGAAACGTGCGATCTTTGGCCACTTGAACTCGCGACACTCAGGCAAGCCGACGTCTCGTCGAGGGACCCCGTCTTCAGGATCGAGCCAGCATCAATCGCTTATGTGATCTATACGTCGGGTTCTACCGGTCAGCCCAAAGGTGTCATGGTCAGTCATGCAAATTTGCTGAATTCGACCCGCGCACGCTTAACGTATTACCAAAGGCCCCTCAGCGGCTTGATTCTGCTTCAACCCTTTTCTTTTGATGTTGCCAGCGGAAATATTTTCTGGACTCTCTGTTCAGGCGGCACACTTTTTCTAGAGCCTCGTCAGTTGGCCCAAGATCCGCAACAATTGCTCTTGCGTCTTGAAAAGACACAAGCATCGCATTTGGTGTTGCTCCCGCTTTTATACTCCCCGCTACTCGAGTTAGCGGGTCACGCTGAACTCAAGCATGTCAACACCGTGATTGTCGGTGGTGAAAAAATGCCTGCGGATCTTGTCACTCAGCACCACGCTCGCGCGAGCCATGCTGCTCTATACAATGAATACGGACCAACCGAGACGACGGTGATGTGCTGCGCCTACCCGGCGAGCGCACCGACCACTCGCGATCGACCGATTCCGATTGGCAAGGCATTGATGCCCAGTCAGCTGTATCTGCTCGACACGTACTTGAACCCCGTCCCGATTGGCGTGGCAGCCGAACTCTATATCGGCGGGCCGCAGGTGAGTTTGGGCTATCAAGGCCACTCCGGCCTAAGCGCCGAAAAGTTCTTACCGGATCCGTTTACGCGCCAACCAGGCGCACGGATGTACCGGTCTGGCGATATCGCACGTCGGCGCGTCGATGGCAACATCGAATTCGTTGGGCGTGACGACCAGCAAGTTAAGATTCGCGGTTTTCGAGTCGAGCTTGGAGAGATTGAAGCCAATATTAAAAATGATCCAGCCATTACGGAAGTCGCTGTCGTCGCGCATGAACAAGGCAATAGCAAACGGCTGATTGCCTATCTAGTTCTGACAGGCGAGGGTCAACCGTACTCAGAGGCGGCTCTTAGAGAGCGCCTCGAAAGCAAGTTACCTGCCTACATGGTACCGAGCGCGTTTATGCTGCTTCAAGCGCTGCCACTGACAAACAATGGCAAACTCGATCACCGCGCCCTACCCCTTCCCGCAAACGAGGACTCCACGACACAATATGTCGCACCCTCGACCGAACTCGAGCAGCACCTCGCACAAATCTGGCGTGAAGTGTTAGGGCTTCAAACTATCGGAATTGATGACAATTTTTTCATGCTGGGCGGCGATTCTATTCTAAGTATTCAAATCATCAGTCGCGCCACGCGTTTGGGGATTGGACTTTCGGTCAAGCAATTATTTTTGCATCAGAGCATTCGAAAACTTGCAGCTGTGGCGTCTTCGGTTCAGCAACAACAAGCCGATCAAAATCCTTACGTTGGTTCATTTGAGTTAACTCCAATTCAACATTGGTTTTTTGAAAATGATCCTGCGAACGTCAATCATTTTAATCAGTCGCTCATGCTGCGAATCGATTCAGCGACTAGCGATGAGCACTTGCTACTATCGCTAGAGGCATTGCAACGACATCACGACATGTTGCGCGCCCGCTTCCACTGTTTGGGCTCAGTCCGGAAGGCGGCGATTCACGAACACGAGCAGAACGCACCGTTCAGCTTGCTAGATCTCAGCCATATTCAAGAAAGTGAGCGACACTCAGCCATCGAAAGTGTGGCAAACGCAACCCAGCAAAGCTTGGACATTGAGAGCGGTCCACTTTGGAAAGTCGTACGAATTAAAGACACACACAAGCGTGAAGATCGGCTGCTTTGGGTGATTCACCATTTGGCTGTCGACGGCATTTCTTGGCGAGTGCTACTCGAAGACCTCGAAATGGCTTTGAAGCAACTCAGCCAAGGGCAAGAGATTTGTCTGCCCCTGAAAACGTCGTCGCTGCCCCTCTGGAGCGAGCGCTTAAATCAGTATGTCAACTCGCCGGACATGGCAGATGACTTGACTTACTGGCGCACACAAATTGAGCGGCCAAGGCCCACCCTACCAAAAGATTTTCTAGACGCTAGCGCACAGGACAATACCTTAGACAGCCTGCGCACCATTACGAAGATTTTACCGGCAGCACTAAGCGACGCCTTACTCACCCGCATTCCTGGTGTCTATCAGGCACAAATTAATGATTTGTTGCTGGCCGCACTGCTCATGACGTTCAAGCAATGGACCACTAGCAATGCCTTGCGGCTGACCCTAGAGGGACATGGCCGCGAAGACTTGTTTGACGATGTCGACCTTTCGCGCACCGTTGGCTGGTTTACCAGTGGTTTTCCGGTGTCGCTACACAGTCTTGCACTCGATCGCATAGGCTCGCACGATCTAGCCGCCGTCGTGAGAGACGTCAAAGATACCTTACGCAGCATTCCGCAACATGGCGTTGGTTTTGGCATCTTGCGCTATTTGCACCCTGACGCCTCGGTGCGTAACGCCCTGGTGTCTGGCGGTCATGCTGAAGTCAGTTTCAACTACCTGGGGCAATTCAAAGAGCCTGAAGCAAGTCAGTTTATTTTGGGTGAAGCACCCGACTCCTCTGGTTCAGACCAAAGTCGAGAAGGCCGACGTCAGGCAGTCATTGAAATCAACAGCATTCATCGCCGAGGTGAATTAGAAGTTTCATGGTCGTATAGCGATAAGTTGCACCGCGCCGAGACGATCGAGGCGCTCGCCCAGCAATACATCGATGCGCTCGTCGAACTCGTGCGTTACGGTGAGAACTCTCAGGACTTTAAACCGTCTTACGCAGTGTCTGATTTCTTGCTGGCAAAACTGACTCGAGAATCGCTCGACACGCTAGCACAAGAAGTGAGCAAGCCGATTTTAGATATCTACCCGCTGTCGCCCATGCAGCAGGGCATGCTCTTTCACAGCCAATTAAACAGCAATTCGGGCGATTACATCATTCAACTCGCCAGTCGGATGCAAGGCAACTTTGAGCCTGAATTCTTTGAAGAGGCGTGGCAAGCCTTGCTGGCGCGACACGATAGTTTGCGCGCTTGTATCGTGACATTACCGGGCGCCGAGCCCTTGCAAGTCATTGTTCAGTCTGCGCGATTACCCTGGAACAGTCTGGATTGGCGTAGTCACACGGCGGAACACCAGCAGCAACAGTGGACCGACTTAATTGCCAAAGATCGTCAAACTGATTTTGCTCCTGAACAGGCGCCAATGATGCGCTGCACCGTTGCACGAACCGGTGAAAACACATGGAATTTCTTATGGAGCCATCATCATTTGTTGACCGATGGCTGGTGTTTACCCATCCTGATGCGCGAAGTCCTTGAACTCTATCAAGCAAAGATTGAAAGGCGCTCGGTCAATCTCCCCTTAGCGCGCCCCTATCGCGAGTACATCTCATGGCTCAGCACTCGTAGCCTAGAACAGGCGCAAGCATTCTGGAGTCAATACCTAGAGGGGTTCGACACGCCGACTCAACTAGGCCTAGAAGCCCCTATCTCAGTTGCCAGAGCAGACAGCCCTGAGCCGCTCAGTTACGCCTCTCATACGTTTGCACTGGACAACAAGACAAGCCAAAGTCTGCGTACACTGGCTCAGCAACAGGGGTTGACGCTCAGTGTTCTGATCCAGGGTGCCTGGGCCATGTTGCTCAGCCGGTATAGCGCGTCTAATGACGTCCTGTTTGGTGCCACCGTTTCGGGTCGCCCGCCTGAGCTTGTCGATGTTGATCAAATGGTCGGTCTCTTTATTAACACCCTGCCCGTCAGAGTGTCTGTCAAGCCGCAGCAAGCTGTTCTTGATTACTTCCAGGCGTTACGCGACAGTCAACTCACTCGCGATGAGTATGCCTATACGCCCTTAGTTGAAATTCATCGCTGCTCAGAAGTGCCGACTCGTCAGGCTTTATTTGACTCGATCGTGATCTTTGAAAACTACCCTGTTGATCAGGCGCTTGATCAACAGGCTGAAGTCTTGCAAATTGATCAGATCCAAGTCCTTGAGCAAATTAGTTCGCCGTTAACTCTGATGGCGTCTCCAGGCGACAGTATCCCGCTCAAGTTATTTTGGGATACCTCTCGGTTTGACGGCGTTGCCATGAACCGGCTCTGTGAGCACTTGAGCAATCTGCTGGCTGCAATTCCGAAGTGCTCGCTAGGCACCCTTGCGCAATGGCAAGAAGCTTTGCTTGGCCAGGATGAGCGCAAACAACTTTCGTACAACCTGAACCCTCCGCCGCTTCACACTGCTGACCACGCTGTGGCCTTCTCTGAATTATTCTCCCGTCAGGTCACCAGAACACCCGAGGCGCCTGCAGTCAGTTTTCATGGTGAAACACTCAGTTATGAGGCCTTGAATCGTCGAGCTAATCAAATTGCCGCGCGACTGCTTGAACTCGGTGCAACGCAAGGTGTCTTCGTGAGCCTGTACCTAGAGCGGTCGGCTGATATGCTGGCAGCCCTCTTAGCAGTTCAAAAAACCGGTGCGGCTTACATCCCCTTAGACCCAGCTTATCCGAGTGATCGTATCCAGTACATGCTAGAAGACAGCCAAGCGAAACTCATTGTGACGCAAGCATCTCTTCAAACTGCGTTGCCCGACACTCGCGCGAACGTCGTCATCCTTGAGGATATTTTTAATGACTCTCGGTTAGGCCAAGAGTGCCCACAGCGTGCAGTCAGCCCAGACGATTTAGCGTATGTGATCTACACCTCTGGCTCGACGGGCAAACCCAAAGGGGTTGCGTTAACTCATCGCAATCTGACGAATTTTTTGCTGTCCATGGCAAAAACTCCTGGCTTAAGCCGCTCAGACACTTTGCTCGCAGTGACCACTATTTCTTTTGACATTGCGGGGCTCGAGTTGTATTTGCCTCTGCTCGTCGGTGCACAGGTGGTGATCGCCGATCGCGAGACAGCCATGGATGGAGTGTTACTCAAGCAAAGCATCGACCGACATGGCGTCACGGTGATGCAAGCCACCCCGACCACATGGCGGCTCTTACTTGAGGCAGGCTGGTCTGGCAATACGCCTTTAAAACGAGCCTTTTGTGGCGGTGAAGGATTTCCGAGCGATCTCGCTCAACAGATGGTAGGCCTGAAACTTGAGGTCTGGAATCTGTATGGGCCCACAGAAACGACAATCTGGTCAACCGCGCAACGTGTTGCGGCGAGCGCCGTCACAAAGCCGAATGAAGATATCGGCTACCCAATTGACAATACCACCGTCTACGTTGTGGATCAGGACTGCAATTTAATGCCGCAACGCGCCAGCGGAGAGCTCTTAATTGGCGGCGATGGTTTAGCCTGGGGTTATCTAGGTTTACCCGCTCTCACTGCCGAGAAGTTCATCCCGGATCCGTTTGGAACCACGCCAGGTGCGCGTCTTTACAAAACAGGCGATCGAGCCAGACAGCTGGCCGACGGCACCCTAACTTGTTTAGGGCGAATCGATCATCAGATCAAGATTCGTGGCTTTAGGATCGAGCCGGGTGAAATTGAAGTTGTGATTCAACAACATCCCTTGGTGCGACAAGCCGTTGTGATCGTCTGGACTGCGGCACCAGGCGACAAACGTCTGGCAGCCTATTTCACCTCGAAAGACCAGACTACGGCGATCGATGCCGTCAAAGACTGGACTCGCAGCCAATTGCCCGCCCATATGGTGCCCACTGAGTGGGCGCAACTAGAGCAACTACCGCTCACTCCGAACGGCAAACTGGATCGCAATGCTTTACCAGCGCCAGGGGCAACCAACCTCGAGCGCTATGTCGCTCCCGCGTCTGAGACCGAGGTGGCCCTCGCGAACCTCATGGCTGAGGTCTTGGGTATTGAACGGGTTAGCTGCGACGACGACTTTTTTGATCTTGGTGGGCACTCGTTACTGGCAGGCAGATTGGTCACAAAGATCCAACAAATCTTGCAGATTCAAATTCCGCTCACAGTACTGTTTGATAAACCTTGTGTAAATGTTTTGGCTGAGCATATCGACACGCAGCGTTGGCTTGTACAACAACAAGCACAACCACTTGAGGCGTTGACCGATGACGAAGAGGAGTTTCGTCTATGAGCCAAATAGAAATGTTGCTCGCACGTTTGAGAGAACTGAATATCAAAATTTGGCTTGATGCAGATCAACTCGGTGTCAGAGCTCCAAAAGGGGTCTTGACCAAAGAGTTGGCGACAGAGCTGAAAGACAACAAAACACAGATCTTGGAATACCTCAAACAAGCCGAGGTACAAATTCAGGCGCAAGCCACCATCAGAATTGTCGATCGGTCCGAACCGCTAGAAGCTTCCTTTGGGCAGCAGCGGCTCTGGTTTTTGGATCGACTGGAAGGACCCTCGGCGACCTACAACATGCCTCTAGCCATTAGGCTGACAGGGCAAGTGGATCGAGTGACGTTGCAACGCGCTCTGGATCAAGTTGTGGCGCGCCATGAAGGGCTCAGAGCAAATTTCAAATTGAGCGACCAGCGACTCACTGTCGTCATTCGTCCGATCGCTCAGTGCGTCATTGAGCAAAGACAAGCCACGCAACTTGAGACTCTAGAAAAGGAAATTCACGAGCAGGTTGAGCGTGCTGCTCAATATTGCTTTGATCTGACAGACGAGTTGTTAATACGTGCAACGCTCGTCTCTCTCTCAGATGGCTCGACTCTGTTCACCGTAGTGATGCACCATATCGTTTCGGATGGTTGGTCACTGGGTATTTTTATCAATGAACTGACGGCCGGGTACTCGAACCAAGCCGCGATGCTGCCAGCTCTACCCATTCAGTATGCGGATTATGCCGCTTGGCAACGGCAACGCCTGCAAGGCCCGACACTTGAAGCCCTACTAGACTATTGGCGACGGAAACTCGCCGACACCCCTGAATTATTGAATCTGCCTACTGATCGGCCTAGGCCTGCCGTCATGTCTTACCACGGCCAGAGCATCAAAATGGCTCTTTCAAGCCAGTTGGTTGAATCGCTGCATCGTCTGAGCAACGAGACCGGCAGTACACTTTTTATGACGATGCTCAGCGCCTTTGCGTTGCTGATGCAACGCCTGAGTGGGCAACACGACTTAGTGATTGGCACGACAGTCGCCAACCGTAGTCATGCCGATGTCGAGCCTCTAATCGGTTTGTTTATCAACACTTTGGCTTTGCGCCTTGATCTGACAGATGCACCCTCTGTTCGAACGCTACTAGAACGAGTTCGTCAAACCTGTTTAGATGCCTATGCCCACCAAGACATTCCGTTTGAGCAGCTAGTCGAAGCACTGAATCCGCCAAGAAGCTTGAGCTATGCCCCTCTTTTACAAGTGTCATTTGACGTTCAAAACACGCCGACCGGTCAATTGACAATGCCAGGCCTCGAACTTGAAGAGGTCGAACTCAACGTACTGGCATCAAAATTTGATCTTAGCTTATCGATCCAAGAGAATGCTGAGCAAACGATTGCAGAGTGGACTTGGAACCCAGATCTTTTCGATCGAGACTCGATTGAACGAATGATGGGTCACTACCGCAGCTTGCTCAACAGTTTGACATGGGATATGTCGAGCTGCACGGCCGATCTTCCGCTTGAGATTTCGACAGAAATGTCAGCGATCCGAACGACCGAAGCGGCGTTTCAGCCCTACCCAGTTGCCACGACTTGGTTAGATATTTTTGATCAGACAGTCAAGCAACACCCTGAAAAAATCGCAGTCAGCTTCGCACAGCACTCACTGACTTATCAAGAATTACACGAGCAGGTCGACGCGCTGAGCTTAGCACTGCGAGGCCTGGGTGTCGGCGCAGAAGTGTTAGTCGCCGTATATCTTGAGCGTTCGATTGACCTTGTGATCAGTTTGCTGGCGATTATGCGGGCGGGGGCTGCTTACATCCCACTTGACCCTGGCTACCCGAGTGAACGCTTGGCGTGGGTCTTGGAAGACGCTCAACCTTTATTGATCATCACTCAGGCCAAACTTGCTACGACCTTGCCAGGCAGCGCCGCTCAAGTCATTTGTCTGGATCGCGATCAAGAGACGCTAGCTGTCGCGAGACTGCGCGGTCAGACCCAATCGTCGCCCCAAATCTTTGAACTGAATTCGGCGTATGTGATCTTTACCTCCGGGTCATCCGGTCGTCCAAAAGGGGTCCAAGTCCATCACCAAGCACTTTTGAATTTCTTGCTAGCCATGCAAGAGTCGCCTGGCTTGACCGCGCAAGATACCTTACTTGCCGTGACAACAATTTCCTTTGACATCGCGGGCCTTGAGATTTATCTGCCCTTGATGACCGGCGCTCACCTAGTCATCGCTCCGCGTGAAGCGGCTCTGAATGCTGAGCACTTACAGGCGCTCATCCAACAGCATGGCGTGAGCCACATGCAAGCCACGCCGACAACCTGGCGCCTGTTGCTCGATACGTCTTGGCGCGTACAACCGCCGTTTACCGTAATGTGCGGCGGTGAAGCTTTGCCGCTGGATCTATCAAAAAAATTACTGCAACAAGGTGTCACGCTTTGGAACCTATACGGCCCGACTGAAACGACCATTTGGTCGGCGAATCGCCTGATCGAAAAGAATCAGGCCCAAGAGAACGAAGGTACCGAACCAGTCGGCGCGCCTATCCGTAACACACAGATGTACGTGCTGGATTCGCGTCAGAATCTTCAACCCATCGGAGTTGCCGGCGAGCTGATGATTGGTGGCGATGGCTTAGCCAGGGGCTACTTAAATCGCCCCGATCTCACTGCCGATGCCTATCGGCCGGATCAGTTCGCTACGCAGCCTGGCAGTCGCATCTATCGTACTGGCGATCTGGCCCGCAAACTCGCCAACGATACCTACGACTTCTTAGGGCGCATTGACTCACAGGTCAAAATTCGCGGCTATCGTATTGAACTTGGTGAAATTGAAACAAATTTAAGGCAGATCGCCGGCGTGCGAGAGGCGGTTGTCATCGCACGCGAAGACACCCCCGGCGATAAAAAATTGGTGGCCTATGTACTGGCCGCACAGAGCGGTTCGTTGCAAGACAATGATCTTCGTCAGGCTTTGCGCAAAAATTTGCCCGACTACATGGTTCCGGCACAGGTCGTCTTTCTAGAGAGCATTCCTCAGACGCCCAACGGGAAAATCAATCGTAAGGCCTTACCTGCTCCTTCAAAGCCTCGCGCCACAAACAACCGCGCGACACCCTCTACCAACAGTACTCTTGAGAATACCGTACTGCAAATTTGGCGTGACGTTCTGGGCCGCGAAGAGATCGCGCTCGACGAGAATTTCTTTGATCTGGGGGGCCACTCCCTGCTGCTCACGCGGGTCTACGAAAAGCTGAGCGAGCAGGTTGACGCATCGTTTACGTTGGTCACACTGTTTCAGCATCCAACAGTGCGCACGTTGTCTAGCAAACTAGCAGAAGCCACCCAGTCAGCGCCTCGTATGCGTACGCTCGCGAGTCAGTCAACCCAACCGTCACAAGAGATCGCCATCATCGGCATGAGTGGTCGCTACCCGGGCGCGGACACTCTGCCTGACTTTTGGGAAAATCTTGCGCAAGGCCGTGAAACCATCAGGTTTTATTCAGCTGAAGAATTAATTGCAGCTGGTGTACCGGCCGGTGCCGCTCGCGCAACGAACTATGTACCTGCTCACGGCGCACTGAGCGATATCGAGTCTTTTGATGCTGCTTTTTTTGGCTACACGCCCGCAGAAGCCAAAATCATCGATCCACAGCAAAGACTCTTTTTACAAATCGCCTGGCATGCCCTTGAAGATGCAGGCTATGCAAAAACTAAAGCAGATGTCGCGATCGGCGTGTTCGCAGGCTGCGGACAAAACGATTACTTGATGAATCAAGTCATCCCTTACCTGGACACCCACGCTGACGCTTCAGACTACCAGGCGATTCTAGGCAATGAAAAAGATTTTATTGCGACGCGTGTGTCATACGCTCTCAATCTGACAGGCCCGAGCATCAATATTCAAACTGCCTGCTCAACTTCGCTTGTGGCGATTCATATGGCGTGTCGCAGCCTGATTGATGGCGAATGCGATATGGCGCTTGCTGGTGGTGTTGCACTGAAAGTGCCGCAAGCCAGTGGACATTTCTACCAGGAAGGCATGATCACATCGCCCGATGGTCATTGCCGAGCTTTTGATGCGCAGGCACAAGGCACCGTGTGGGGAAGCGGCGTTGGCGCGGTATTGCTCAAACCTTTGGCGCTTGCGCTTCAGGATCAAGACACGATCTACGCGGTCATCAAGGGTTCAGCCATTAATAATGACGGTGCCTTGAAAGTCGGTTTCACCGCTCCAAGCGTACAAGGGCAAGTGGATGTGATCCTCAAAGCTCAAGAACGGGCTGGAGTCACCGCAGACTCTATTTCATACGTTGAAACGCATGGCACAGGAACTGCGCTGGGCGACTTAATTGAAGTCGCCGCGCTGAAAGAGGCCTTCGGAACACAATCTACACAAACACAGTTTTGCGCCCTCGGCGCTGTCAAAACTAACATCGGACACTTAAATAGTGCCGCTGGTATCGCAGGACTGAGTAAAGTCGCACTGGCGTTAAGGTATAAAAAAATTCCGCCAACCGTGCACTTTGATACGCCAAACGCAAAACTCGGGCTAGAACTCAGCCCATTCTTCGTTAGCCACACGTTAGGAGAATGGTCGGCAGGCAGCAAGCCTTTGCGCGCAGGTCTTAGCT
Source organism: Candidatus Methylopumilus sp. (assembly GCA_021738045.1). GTDB lineage: Bacteria > Pseudomonadota > Gammaproteobacteria > Burkholderiales > Burkholderiaceae_B > Zwartia. The sequence goes on from JAIPCU010000013.1 coordinate 13,743, forward strand.
CGTTTGGAATTGGTGGCACCAACGCGCATGCGATTCTTGAACAAGCCCCCCCGCTTGTTCAGCCTGCAACGAACAACACCTCCCAACTGCTGGTCCTCTCAGCGCGAACAAAGCCCGCCCTAGAAGACCTGCAGCAGGCCGTCGCACAGCATTTACAAACGCATGTTGACCTCGCCCTTGAGGACGTTGCCTGGACGCTGGCTGCGGGTCGTAAGAGCTTTCAATACCGTGTCGCCTTTACCTGTACGTCACGGGTCGATGCGATAGAACGCCTCATTCACAATCAACACAGTGCGACTGGTCAGCTTGCCTTAGCCAAAACTGGGCAACCACGTGTCATCTTTATGTTTCCGGGGCAAGGCAGTCAATACCTGGACATGGCCTCAAATCTTTATCAACACGAGGCTATCTTTCGCCAACATCTTGACGCCTGCGCCATTCTTTTAGAACCTTTGCTCGGGCTCGATATTCGGCAGGTGCTATACGGTGTGTCTCAACACGACGATCCGACTCGTTCGCGTATTGACGAGACTTGGCTCACACAACCCATTTTGTTCGCCGTGGAGTATGCACTGGCACAACTTTGGATATCAACTGGCGTGACACCAAACGCCATGATTGGACACAGTCTTGGCGAATACGTGGCTGCCTGTTTGGCCGGCGTCTTTGAGCTGCCCGCAGCCTTAACGCTCGTCGCAGAGCGTGGGCGTTTGATTTGGGCACTGCCTCGAGGCGCCATGCTCGCCGTACCACTAACAGAGCTACAGGCGCGTCTTTTATTAAACAAAGATTTATCACTCGCTGCGGTCAATGGGTCAGAGGCGTGCGTCATTTCAGGCACAATCGCTGCGATTGAAGATCTTGAAAAAACGCTTCACCAAAAAGGAATTGAGGGCCGGCGTCTGCAAACTTCACACGCCTTTCATTCGGCGATGCTCGATGCTGCGCTGCCAGCTTTTGCGCAAACCGTTCGGGCTTGTGTACGTGCACTTCCCACTATTCCCTTCATATCAAATGTCACTGGGACGTGGATCACCGCGGAACAAGCCGTTGACGCAGAGTACTGGAGTCGACACCTACGCGAGGCCGTGCTCTTTGAAGCTGGACTTCAAACTGCTTTAGCAGACAACGATGCACTATTAATTGAAGTGGGGCCCGGCGCCACTCTGTCATCGTTTGTTCGCAGGCATCCTAAGGGCAAAGACACTCGGGCAGTCATCCCCTCCTTACCCAAACCTTCGGTTGATCGCCAGACACCGACTGATGCTTCGACAGCTGCGCGTCTGTGGTTAGACACTCTTGCCAAAACTTGGTGTGCAGGTTTCGAAATCGACTGGGCCTTAAGCTGGCCAAGTGATCGACGCGCGAGGGTACCGTTACCTCTTTACCCATTTGAAAAAACTCGGCACTGGCTCGACGCCGAAGCCAGCAAGCCACTGCATATGGCAACCCAACTTCAAGAGAAACGACCGCTTGATGAATGGTTTTATATCCCTGAATGGCAACCCACACTATTGCCTCACAGTGCGCACGTTACCAACGACCATGCAACGCCCGCGTCTTGGCTCATCTTTTCTGATCAATCTGTTTTATGTCAGACCTTAACCGCACAGCTCATTCGCGACGGACATGAGGTCATTTGCATTTGGAAGGGCGAAGAATTTCAAGCCACACAGCCTAAACACTTCACCATCAACCCTAACCGTCACGCAGACTACGCACGACTCTGCGAGACCCTGAAGACTTTGACGTTGGCACAAGTCTTACATTGTTGGAGCTTAAGCGATGCTGTGCCAGAAGACGACTTTTCACTCTATCGAGATGGATTCTCAAGCCTAACGAATCTTGCCACGGCCATCTCGACGACTTGGGCGACGACAACGCGTCTCACAGTGCTCAGCCAACCTCTGAATGATATTTCAGGCCGTGACTGTGTCGCACCTCTGCGCACCAGTCTTCGGGGTGCAGCGCTTGCTGCAGCACAAGAATTTTCAAATATTGAGATTCAATGTATTGACATCGATCTGACAGAAACCGACGCTGTCAGTACAACGATCTTACAAGCACTACGGGCCGAATTGAATGTCAAAGCCACGGATCCCTTTGTTAGCTACCGAGGGCAGCGTCGTTACGTAGAAGGTTTCAGACGCGTAGTGTTGGCCGATGCTGGGCTTGACTCAACGCTGCGAATTCGCGCACAAGGCACTTATTTGCTGACAGGCGGCTTAGGGCGCATGGGTCTCGCAATCGCTGGACGACTGGCAACACATGCCCAGCTGAACCTTGTCTTACTCGGGCGCACCAGTATGCCCGCACGAGCCAACTGGGACGCCACGCTAAACGATGCAAAGACGACTGCGACTCTTAAAAACAAAATTCAAGCCATTCAGGCTATCGAAGCGCTTGGCTCAACCGTGTTGCTCTTAAATGCTGACGTTGCAGACCACGCGTCAATGCGCGAGGCGCTCAAGCAGATCGACCTTCACTTCGGTAGTCTGCATGGGGTTATTCATGCCGCCGGGGATCCTTCGGCGTTAGGCTTTCTAACTGACACCATCGCGCAGCAAGATCAGAGCCATATGCTGAGTAAAATTCAAGGAACCCGCGTCTTACACTCACTCGTTAGCGAGCGAGAGTTAGATTTTTGCTTGCTAATGTCTTCAACCTCGGCATTGCTTGGCGGGCTGGGCTATGCTGCCTATAGCGCTGCAAATAATTTTTTGGATGCCTTTGCTGACCAGGCAAATCGGTCAAGCGCGTATCCCTGGCTCTCAGTGAACTGGGATGCCTGGCACTATGTAGGGGCTGATCCAGTGGCCACCTCAGAAGCCGCTTTTTGGATGAGTCAAGCTGAAGCGCTTGAAGCATTTGATCGAGTCCTCGCCGCGTTGCCCCGTGGTCGCTTGATCGTGGCCAGCGCTGATCTTGAAACGCGCTACAAAAAATGGGTTCAACCCCAACCAATGACTATCAGCGCACCACAAGAGAGTCAACAAGCGCGTCCTGAGCTCGGCTCGGACTTCGCCGCGGCCACAACGTCAATTGAACAGGCGCTGTGTGACATTTGGTGTGAACTTCTCGGCTATCAAACAATCGGTATTCATGACGATTTTTTCGAACTTGGCGGCGATTCAATGTTGGGTATTCGCCTTATCGGCTCGGTCGTTCAACGCCTCGGCCATCGGCTACCGCTGACTGTTTTTCTTGAACATCCCACGATTCACAAAATGGCACTCGCTGTTGAACGCAAAGTTCAAGGTGAATCCTTCAATCCTCTCGTCATGTTGCAAGCCAAGGGCTTTGAACCTCCATTCTTTTGTGTGCCAGGAACCGGTGGCAGTGTGCTGTACTTCAACGAACTGGCGAAGTGTCTAGGTGACATGAACCGCCCCTTTTATGGTTTGCAAGCATTGGGGCTTGACGGACTTGCGCGCCCACTTGCGCGCATTGAGGATATCGCTGCGCTTAATATTCAAGCGATACAACGCGTTCAACCGCAGGGCCCCTACTTTTTGGGCGGACACTCTTTTGGTAGCTGGGTCGCGCTCGAGATGGCTAAACAATTACAAGCGAACGGACAACAGGTTGCCCAGGTCGTGGTGCTTGATACCGGCATCCCGTCGTCACGCGACTTAACCCGAGTTGGTGGGTGGGACGATAGCCGTTGGTTGATCACCGTCGCCGAAACGCTAGGTCATATGTTTGGCTGCGCACTGAACTTGTCTCTTGAAAGTCTGCAAAAGCTTGACTGGAATCAGCAGGTCGGCGAGCTCGCTCAGCAACTGGTCGAACATCAAATTATTGCTGCAACCGAAGATCACGCTCTCGTTCGCGGAATTGTCGAAGTCTTTAAAACACAAGCAACGATTCACTACGATCCACCGCCTAGCCCAACAGTCCCGATTATCCTCCTGCGGGCCCAACAGGCAACGGCTGAGTTTCTTGAAGGCATGCCGGAACACTTGCTCAACGATCCTGCCTGGGGCTGGAATCAATACAGCTGTCAACCTGTTTCGGTGGTCTTTGTGCCGGGCGATCACCTCACAATGATGACGCGACCAAATGTCACGACGCTCGCGCATTGCTTAAACCAAACGTTAACCGAAGGTGTCACCCTAGGACTGCCGTCGTGACGAATTGCCAGTTATTTCACATTAATCATCTGTAAACTTCGTACAACTGACCAAACGCTAAAAGGATCATCATGTTAAATCTGAAAGATTTTCACGGCCGCATCATCGATTTAGATACACACATCCAACCGTCACCCGGCAACTATGAAATCGCTGGCGGTGAAGTCGGGCGTAATTTTGCCAAACAATTTGATGACCTGATCAAGACCTTACCGAAAGACGAAGCCGATAAAATTATCGCTCGCTCGGGTAAAGAAGCCACCGAATACAACGACCAGACTGTTTGGCGCACGAAAGGATCCGCTGCACCAGGCGCTTTTGATGCCGACAACCGTCTGAAGACGCTTGATTACATGGGTGTACGCCGAAGCTTTATGTTCTCTGACCCAGGCATTCAAACCGCTGCGTTTGCTGATAACGCACTGGGTATTGCCACCATGCGGCACTGGAATGATTTCATTGTCAACATGGGGAAAAAAGATCCAAATCGTTTGCGTGCCGTCGCCTTAATCAATACCCATAATATCGATGTCGCGGCACAAGAGGTCGAGCGCGTACTGAAAGCTGGGGGCCGCGCCTTTGTCATCGCCTGTTCAGTTGCTCCGGGTAATGCGTCACCCGCACAGCCCGCCATGGATAAAATCTGGGGCATGATCCAAGAGGCTAACGCCACAATCATGCTGCATCTAGGCGGCGGTCGGTCAGTCGGAGATGAATTTGACTTCATCAAAAATCCGAACTGGGATAAAGGAATTGTGCACCTTGGCCAACAAGCACACGATGTGACCGCCGAAGGGGATCAGATGAATACCTTTACCTTCTCGGCCATGTTTTACGCCCCACAAAACTTTATTTCAACACTCATTCTTGGTGGCGTGTTTGAACGGTTTCCTAATCTTCGTTTTGGCGCCATTGAGCTTGGTGCGATTTGGCTTGGCCCAATGGCCGCTCATCTCGATAATGTTGTCAAGGTATTCAGAAAGCGCATGACAGGCGTGCTGTCTCTCAAGCCCTCAGAGTATGTCCGTCGAAACATCCGAATCACACCTTACTGGTTCGAAAACGTTGCAGACTATATTGATCACTACAACATGCCTGAGTGCTATTGCTACAGTAGCGACTTTCCTCACCCCGAAGGCGGCGTTCGGCCCATGCAAGAATTTGAAGAGCGTATCGGCCGACTCGGACAAAAAAGCGCTGAAGCGTTTTACGTCACGAATGCAGAATGGGTCTTACCCGAACTGAACTGACAACTTCGCTCAATATACCCTCACACTTCGAGTGTTTCTATCGCGTATGACACACAGTTCTCTGACATCGATGACGGATCTGCAAGCGGCAATTTTGGCTGACATTAGCCAAGATGAGTTAGTTTCGCTTGCGCACGCGAGTCAAAAAAACTACCTCGGGGTGATTTCACCCGAAGTGATGATGGATACCATCGTGCGCTCTCGCAAGACCTTCAGGCCAAGCTCGATGTTTGGCTACCGCCTAAGTCCAAGTACCAGTACGATCATTAACGTGGATGATGAGCGGACTCAAGCTGGGCTACCTGCCGTCGGTGGCGATTTATTTGTCACGGATGGGCAAGGCATCTGTAAGAACCACATCACGCACGATGAATCTGCCGCCAGAATCGCAAGCGCCAAAGCGGAAGGTGCGAAAGTGATTGATTTTTACGGCGGTTCAACAATGATGGGGGTAGGTGCTCGAAAACCAGAGTTTTCAATCCCAGCCCTTGTTGAACAAATATTATGGCTTGAACACGGCATACGCTCAGTCTGTATCAACCGAGGAATTTCAGGTAGCTACTCGTATGAAGCCTTGACTGTCTTGCAGTCCGAATCTCTCATGGATCCACCCGACTGCGTCGTTTTTTATGATGGCTGGAACTGTTGCCATAATTTACGATGGTCGACGGGCTTCAAAGATACGGGCGACAAGCTGGGCAATATTCCGATATACCCCGGCATGAGCTTGGCTCAAATCGATCACGACACGACTCTGCAGTATCAATTTAGTGCGTCAGCCTTAGCCATACGTACGTTGAAACTCACCACAGTGTCATGGCTGACAAAAATCGCGAATCTTATCCCGGGTTTGTCCTGGCGCCATTTTTGGCGAAAGGTCATAGACACGGTTGTTTCACTGAAGCGAAATATCTTTGGTGATATTGAATCCGCAACGCCTAGACCAGGGGCAAACAATCGCGCGCAGGATTCGGCTAGGTATTACTGGCATATTCATCGGCTCGCGCAAATTTGTTGCGCTCACTTTGGCACGCAATATTTAACGGTATTGCAACCCGTGATGTGGTGGGCTGACAAACCTTTAACGTCTAACGAGCAGCTTTATTTTGAGGCCTCAAAGTTCGCAGAAGCGGAACACGTTGCCTTCTGTCGCGCCATCATCGATCAAAAACCAGATACAGACTTTCTTGATCTAAGTACGACGTTTAAAAATAATCAAGATGAATTATTCATCGATTCGGGACATTTGAATCGTCAAGGCAACTATCTAGTTGCCCAGCAAATTAGCCGTTCACTTCTGGAAAAACTGAGATGAAATTGATAAAAAAATTCGTACAAAAAATCAAACAATTGTTTACCAAAAACAAACAGAAAAAAAAGCCAGACAATACGATTTATCCACTTTGGTGATTTGAATTTTTTATCATTGGGTTGTCTTGCGGAAGCTTCTCGAGCCGACTTGTATTGCTACCCGTAGCAAAGAATGCAGCGACAAGGGAATAAAAATATGAAAGCGCTCACAATTTGCATTCCAACCTATAACCGGGTTGAACAGCTACAAGAATTACAGACCAATTTCTTGCTTGTAGCGCTTGAGCGTTACGCAGACGTGATCGATATTTTGGTGATGGACCAGTCTAACGAGGTCATGGCTGCCCTCAATCAACGCACCTTAGACCCACGAGTCGTGTATTGCAGAAACACTCAACGAGGCTATGCTAGTAACGTCAGCGCTTTGCTAAACGAAGCGAATAGCACTTACGTCTGGTTGATCTCGGACGATGATCACATCTTGTGGGATGGCTTTGAAGCTTTAATGCTCGAAGTGACAAACAATCAAGCAGACTGCATCTTGCTACCCATCAAAACCCTGACGCTTTTTGATGAGACATTCATCGAAAATTACCCCTTTTTAAAACGGTCGAGTACAACAACGTTGCAAGAGCTATTAATTCGTGACGTGAGTTACCTCCCTTTCATCTTGCTATCAGACTCGGTCATTCGGTTAGATAAACAACATATTTCGAATATTCATCAACTGCTCCCACAAAATGTGTTTGTTCAAGTCCCAATTCTTTTTTCTATGCTGCAACTTTCGTCGAAGGTCAGCGTCTTGACGACACCTGTCATTCATTACGTGAATGATTACGCGATGCAATGGAAAGTCGTTGCGGGATTCGACGACCGCGTCGCTGCGATAAAAATGGTCGCTGATCAATTACCAAGTTTTAAAGCAAACGCTGACTCGCGAATTGCAGCGGCCATGTGGGGTGCAATTACGTTATCTGTCGAGCGCGACGCGGGTTTGCTCTACTTGCCGCACAGCGAAAATATCCGCCAAACACTTCGCCTGCGTGTGTTGCGGCACTTCAAACCACAGCACTGGTCAATGTTGGCGGTGCTGTTATTGCCAAAGTTCATGGCGGTCACTCTTTACAAAGTGATTGCGGTCGGTCTGAATGTCAAGATGAACTGCTTAAGTCGCAAATACGTTGATCGATTTAATTTTTTTGTGCGTTCGTATGGCACGTTAAATCGAAAGATCAAATCGCGCCAAGCACAGATCATGCAATTCAAAAACGATGCGATACTTCAAGCTAAAACTGAGGCTGCAGAAGGTGCCTAGCCCCGGCAGCATTTCTAAGAAACGATCAAGTCTCTTTACTATCTAATTATCTTACTCATGAAAAACATACCATCATATCGCTTAGGCCCCCAAGGCGATGTCTCGATTGAAGCCCTATATCAATTCTGCGTCAAACAAAATGGACCTCTGATATTTACGGGCCTGTTTGATGCCCTGCCAGAACTGACTCAATGGAGTTCAGCAAAGCTGCGTCAATTGCTCGGCAATCGCCAAGTGATGGTCAACGTGTCTGAAACCGGCTTATTCAACCGCAGCCAGATGCAAGCAATGCCTTTTCAAGACTATGCTGACTATCTCGAATTGCCTCCTGAAGAGAAAAAAGATATTCGGTATATGCAGCAGCAGTCAATCAGTGGAGGGCTGGCGAACGGCTGCTTTCCCGAACTGAGTGCACTCGTTGCGATTGATAAGTATTTTCCAGAGCATGCGATTTGGGAACAAAATCTTTGGTTTGGTCCTGCAGGCTGCATGACTGGCCTTCACTTTGACATTCCCAAAAACTTTTTTATGCAAATTCAAGGTAGAAAAAAGTTTTATATTGTACCGCCAAACTCGCGTAACAAGCTTTATGCTCACCCGGCTACGTCACCGCGACCTAACTTCAGTCGCGTTGACTTAACCACTGATTTTGAACGTGAGTTTCCGCTAGTTGCCCAAACTGAACGGTACGAAATCACACTAGAGCCGGGCTCGATGCTTTACTTGCCCGAGTGTTGGTGGCACCAAGTGCTCAGCCTTGATAACGCCTTATCGGTCAATATTTGGGGAAATTCCAGATGGGTCGGATTATTACAAGAGCAAATCGCAAGTTTGCCGATTATGGGCCGCGGCTTGATCGGCACGATCGTCAATCTATTTAATCGTCAGCCTACCCCCGCCAAACCTGCGGATCAACCAAAACAAACTAAGTAACGCGTTGGTTCAGGTGTTTACTTGCGGAGAACAAAATTCGTGAATCGCTTCCAATACCAACTCAGCAATTTTGTCACGAAATAACTATCTTTAAGCCCACCCAGCACGTTACCGGTTAACTGTGCTTTGGGGTCGGGCAAAGGGCTTGCCGATTGAAGCTCAGGATGCTTGGAAGATGTGTTCATAGGGCACCTTAGGGGTCAGACTTTAGTATGTTGTGTGCACGACATTCGATGGCTAGCCTCATTATCACACGATTTTTTTGTACCAGGCGTTCACTGCATCGACATACCTCTCAACACCTTGCGCCACGCTGGCCGCCTCAAGTGCACCGTAAGACAAACGTTGGTAATTTGCCTGTTGTGTCTCGTGCAAGCCAAAGGTAAACCCTGGCACTGACACAACTTTATGTTGTTCGGCCATCGCCCGATTAAAGGCGAGGCGATCTGACTCAACACCAAGTCCAGGCAACTTTAAAAAGACGTAAAAAGCTCCCCGAGTTTTTGGGAACTGCACCCGATCACCCAGACTTTCAAGGATTTGATAAACATTTTTACGCACTAAGGCCAAGGCATCGATTTTGGGCTGCACCCATGCACGCCCATATTTCAATACCTCTAAGGCTAACAACTGTGACGCAACCGGTGCACAAATCAGATTAGTATCTTGCACTTTGTTCATGGCATCGAGTAAGTCGATCGGAAACACGACATAACCAATTCGCCAACTTGCCATACCGTAGTTTTTTGACATACTAAAAAAAGAGATCGTGTGCCGCTGGGCTCTTGGCAGCGACGCTGGCGAAAAATGTTCGGTACCTTCATAGGTAAAGTATTCGTACGCCTCATCACTAAAGTGATAGATATTCTTCGAAGCACACAGCACATTGACAGCGGTCAACGACTCTCTTGAATACACCGCCCCAGTTGGATTATTCGGAGACACCGTCACAATCGCCCGAGTGCGGGGGGTTACTGCAGCGGCCAGCGCTTCAACATTTAGGCTCCAGTCGTCATTGACCCGCACAGGCACAGGAACGCACCCAACCATTCGAATCGCCATCTCTTGGTTGAAATAATACGGCGAAGGCAAAATAAATTCATCACCTGGATCACCCACTGCAAGCAGGCAATTCAAGAACGCCATGTTGCTACCCGCTGTGACCATCACCACCGACTCTGACTCACAATGAATATTGTTTTCATCGGCTAATTTTTGCGTAAAGGCATCGATCAAAGCAGGATACCCAATAATCGCCTGGTATTTATTCAGCCCGACGTTGCTCATCAAACCCGGTAAGGCGGCAACAGCCTCAGCAGGTGGGCCGTAATTCACCACGCCCTGCCCTAAAGAAATCGTACCTGGATTATTACGCACCAAAGCGGCAATCGCCGGCATCACTGGACTGTCGACAGCCGCCATGCGACGAGAGAAACGTTTCATCGACGTTACACCTTTGTCAGCCATCCATGAGTATCAGGCGTCAACTCTCGCACTGCGTCAAAATAAATTTTTTGCATTTTTTTCGTGATTGGGCCAATAGCACCATCACCCACAGGCAGACGATCAATTTTTACCACCGGGATAATTTCTTGCCCAGTGCCGCACAAAAAAGCCTCATCTGCGAAATACAACTCACTGCGATCAACTTCGCGCTGCACCACGGCCTGACCCGTGGCCTCTTCATACAACGTAATGATGGTGTCGCGCGTCACACTTTCTAAAATGTTGCTACCAATGTTAGGCGTAATCAACTTACCGTCTCTGACCATAAAGAAACAAGCAATCGGTGCTTCAGAGACTTTGCCAGAGGGTGTCAGCATCAAGGCACCGTCGTAGCCGTCCGACTTGGCCTGCAATTGCGTTAAACGTGCGTTGTGATAGTTTGCAGTCGCTTTAATGCGTGGTGGGCTAGCGTTATCAGACAACCGACTCCAAGAGCTCACGCCCAAACTCATGCCTGTATCTGCAAACTTTGGGCGCTCGCGGGGTGAGGCTGCTGCGGTATACCCCACGGGCCCCGTTTGGGCCATCAACCCAAGGGCTTCGATATACACCAACAAACGAATATACACATCGTCATCGGGTTCATTCGCACGAATCAAGCCTGCAAGCGCCTCACGCATGCCCTCTTGGGTGAAGCTGTGATCGAAGCGCATGACCTTCATACCCAACACTAAACGTTTAAAGTGCTCGGCGAATCTAAAAATCTTAAACTCGCCCGTTGTAGGATTGCGATACGCACGTAAGCCCTCAAAGACCGCCGTCGCATAGGTCATGCCCAACGACATCGGATGCACACTTGCTTGCTCGTACGGCAGCAACTTGTCGTTTTGTAATATAACTTTGGGTTGCCACATAAACCTAGTCCTTTTTTAACTTCAATTCAGGGATCAGTTTTCCCATTTGGTGATAGACGCCCGTCACCGAAGCGGTGAACGCGGCACTATCAAGATAAGCAGGTGTCCCCTTTAGCTTGTTCACCAAATCAAGAAACCCAGGGGTGCGCACCATGTCAGACGCTGCAGCCTCCCACTCTTTGATGACGTCTGCTGGCATTCCACCAGGGCCCGCGATCCCATAAAAAATCGGTACTGAAATCGGGAATTTCAAGTCTTTATAGGTTGGGACATTTGGATACTCTGGGATCCGATCAGGCCCGCTTTCTGCCAGCAATCTGATGGTGCCCGCTGCGGCGTGCGGCGGAAACTCAGCAGCCACCAAAGCTTGAATCTGCCCACCAAACAAACCATTCATTGCGTCAGCACCACCCTTATAAGGCACGTAGGTCGCTTCTATACCAGCAGCTTGAAAAGCAGCTTGCGTCGAGATATGTGTGCCACCGTTGGTTGCTGCTGTTGACCAAAATAACTTATTGGGATTGGCCTTTGACCATGCCAGTAGCTCTTGAATGGTTTTAAAAGGTGAATCCGATTTCACAAACAGCGGTTGCGCACTCACCAAGGTCTGAAACAAGTAGGTAAAGTCTTTGCTAGGATCGTAAGTCTGTGGCTGAAAATAAGGCGCAACAGTAAAAGGACTCGTCGTCGCCAACGCAACGGTGTAACCGTCAGGCTTAGCACGCGCTAACAAACTTGTTGCAATCGTCCCACCGGCACCTGGTTTATTCTCAATAATGACTGGCACCTTCCAACGTTCACGCAAGTAGTCTCCGATCCAACGCGACGACATGTCGCCGCCACCACCCACTGCAAAGCCAACAATAATCGTGATTGGCTTAGAGGGAAATTTTTCAGCCGACTGAGAGAAACATGGAGCAGCGAACAAACAAGACGCGAGTACGCTGAGACAAACTTTTGATGATAGTTTCAACATGATGCACCCCTATAGGATAGTAGTGATTGCGATGCCTTAACCTCGCATCGCTTTGAGTTGCTGTGAATACCCAGATGGATCGATTTGCACATCGATCAAACTAGGACCTTGATGCTTTAAAGCCTGTGTGAGGGCTTCGTGATATTGCGCTTCGGTTGTTGCCTCAAACCCCTCACCACCCAACGCCTGCATGGCTAGGGCAAAGTTATGTTTCCCCCAACGCACACCACGGCTAGGCAGCTGTTTACTTTGCTGCTTAATGTCAATCAACGATAAAGCGCTGTCATTAAATACGACGACCACAATGCGCGCCCCCGAATCAATGGCCGTACACAGCTCGCCCAAACACATCATGAGCCCGCCATCACCTATAAAACAAATCACAGGTTGCTCGGGTTCGTCTAGGGCAGCGGCAATGGCGGCTGGCAAAGCAAACGCCATCGTCGCCAAACCATTTGAAATTAAAACATCGCCAGGCTGCGTGACAGAAAAAAATGCGGTCGCAGAAAACATATGCGCACCCGCATCGACTGACATGCGTGGCCTGAATGTTTGCTCAGCATAAGCCTGCGCAGACAGTTGCACTAACCGATCAGGCGCAACGCCAAATTGCACAGGCGGATAGGCTAGGCGCTTCAAAATATCGTGGCGTAACAGCGTAATCTCCTCAAGCGACCAAGCCGACACATAGCCTTTGACTTCGTCATTGAGGGCAAGCGCATGTTGTTTTAAATCACGGCTGACACGCGCCAAAGGCTTGATGTAATGAATATCGTGCGTCGCATTCGACAACTCAACCGCCGGCTTGTTATAGGGCCACGGCTGCAAAATCATTTCTACTGGGTCTAACCCCACCATCACCATCAAGTCAGCTTGCGCCAGACAGTCGGCCTCTTGGATACCACCGGTAAAAATTCCCACGACTTGAGGATCTAGATCAGAGACCACACCCTTAGCTTTGTAAGTTTGTAACACTGGACACTTTAGATGCTTTGCAAGTTGCCTGACCTCATCGGCACAGTGACGCGCCTCGAGCCCAACAATCAGCACCGGTTTTTTGGCAAGTTTGATCTGCTGAGCCAGATTTTGCAAGGCGACCTGATCAAGCACACTTGCTGAACCGGCGGGTGATGAAACGTGCGGCGCATTAATCAGTCTGCGCGCGACTTCACCCGTCAGTTCGAGATGCACGGGCCCAAGTGGCGCCTGACAAGCAAGCGCAATGATCGCCTCGATCTCGGCGGCAGGGTTCTCAGACTCAAGGCGCGTGACCCCTTTGACAACGGGTTGCAACAACGCCTTTTGATCAAAGACCTGATGGGTGATGTAACTGAGTTGTTTATCTGTAAAACCATCGGTGATCACAATCACAGGCGCACGATCAAGCTTTGCATAGGTCACCCCATTGGCCGCATTCGCCACCCCAGGGCCCTTGGTCATCAGCGCCACCCCAGGCACCCCCGTCGTTTCAGCTAAGGCGCCTGCCATCATCACGGCTGCATTTTCAGTTTTCGATAGCGTAAAACCAATCCCGACCTCAGCAGCGGCTTCAATTAGATCTAACGACGAGCCGCCACCGGGCAAGCCGAACATCTGACGCACCCCTGCACGCGCCAAGGCTTGGGCCAACGCCTGCACAATCGTAATTTGTGATGTTGTATTCAAAATGATTACCGTTAACTTTAAAAAATAGAAGATCGCTTCAATGCACTGCCTGCACTGTTGGATCGCTGAGCCGTATCAGCATATTGTGATGCGGATCAATCACGACACTGGCGTATCTTGGAACGACGACCGTTGATTCGCGCTCTTCGACAATCGCAGGGCCGTCAAACTGCATGCCGGCCTGTAACACATAGCGGTCATAGACTGGCGTTTGCACAAAATTTTTACTAAAGACGCAAAACACTTCGCGGCTGTTTTTGATTGCAGCAGCTGCCGAGATATCAGTCGCTTGGGTCTGCATGAGATTCGCCTTCAGTTGTTCAAGCAACTTAGGCGCAGGCCCCTGCACCACGACACGCCACGACACCACCTCTGAGGGTGTATCCGCTTCGATACGGCCATACAAATTTTGATAACAGCGATTAAATTCTTCAGACAAATGCTGTTTAAAAGATTGTTTGAGTCGCCCCATCGAAACGGGCACCTCGACCTCGTAGCCTTGGCCAACATAGCGCATCGCAGCGCTGACCTGAGTGGTACATAACGCAGCCGCTAAGCCCGACTCAGCCAACATCGCCAGGCCTTTCTTTTTTAGACCTTCGATTAATTGCTCGACGACCTGCTCGTCTAACAACTGCACGGGCGAAACAGAGGCCTGCACAAACTGAAACGACATCGGCGAAGCCAAAAAGCCAAAAGCAGACGCCACGCCCGCGCCCATCGGGATCACCAAGCGCTCAATCCCAAGTTTAAGTGCCACATGGCACGCATGCACAGGCCCAGCACCGCCAATCGGAATCATCGCGTAGCTTGAGGCCTTTAAGCCTTTTTCAAGTGCGTGAATACTCGCGGCCTGCGCCATGGTCTCGTTGACGGTCTCATGAATCCCAAACGCCGCCTCAGTGACCGTGATCTCGAGGGGATGCGCGATTTGTTTTTGGATACATTCACGTGCTGCAACGAGGTCTAGGATCATTGAGCCGCCCAAAAACGAATTGGCATCCAAATAACCCAACACAAGATCAGCATCCGTCACCGTCGCATCTTGCCCCCCTTGACCATAACAGGCGGGGCCAGGCACCGCGCTTGAACTGTCGGGGCCGACTTGAATCAGCCCAAGGTTATTGATACGTGAAATACTTCCGCCCCCCGAACCGATCTCAATCATATCGATGGAGGGCACTTTTAATGGGATCCCGCTACCCTTTTTAAAACGTTGCAGACGCGCGACTTCAAAGTCAGTGGTGACTGCACTTTTGCCCTCGTCAATCAAACATGCCTTGGCGGTTGTTCCTCCCATGTCAAAGCACAGGATCTGCGTTAAGTCTGCCATTTGCCCAATCAGCGAGGTCGCTTGCACGCCACCCGCCGGGCCCGATTGCACTAACCTGATCGGATACTCAAGCGCAGTATTGAAGTGCACCGTGCCACCATCTGATTGCATCAGATACAAATCTTGATCAATGCCAAGTTGCTTGATACCAGCCATTAAGGCAGAGATATATTTTTTAAATAACGGCTGTACATACGCATTGCACACCGTGGTGGCGGTACGCTCATACTCACCAATTTCTGGCATGACCTCGCTCGAGATGCAAACTGCCACGTCAGGCAAGAGTTTAGCGAGCGCCTGCTTAATCTGAATTTCGTGTTCGGGAGACTGAAACGAATGCAACAAACACACTGCGACCGCATCCACTTTTGCTTGTTTGATCGCCTGCGCAATTTGAGGCAACGTTGAGAGATCCAACGGCGTGATCACCGAGCCGTCATGACCCACTCGCTCTTTGATTTCAAAGCACAGCGCACGAGGGACTAACGGCTCAACAGGGGTCAAAAACAAATCGTAAATGTCGTAGCGCCATTCGCGCCCAATTTGCAAGACATCGCGAAAGCCCTCTGTCGTAATCAGTGCAGTACGAACCCCTTTGCGCTCAATCAGTGCGTTGGCGACTAGGGTCGTACCATGGATAACATTTTCAACGTCGCTCGCTTGCACGCCATTATTGTCGAGAATCAACTGGATTCCCGTTAAGACGCCAATCGACGGGTCTAGCGGCGTTGTTAACACTTTTTCGTTTCGCAACTGCCCTTGCGCGTCGACCATCACCAAGTCTGTGAAGGTTCCGCCGATATCCACGCCAATGCGAAAAGGTGCCATCAGTGGTTTAAGCACTTGGCTCATGCTGCACTCCCTTTCGCGACGGACACCAGAGTCTCGGGTTGAGTCCCCTTTAGACCATACGCCGTCTGCGCGCTTTGCGCTGACACTACGCCATTTTTTAGATCTGTTGCTAAGCTTTTAGGGTCGCGCTCAAGAGGCGAAAACATACCGCCCCCACCCGGCGTCTCGAAGGTCACAATCTGCCCTTGCTTGATGGTGGTGACTGATTTGCCTGGTATCCGTTCACCATCCAGCAAGTCGACGCCAAGCCTTCCATCCGCCCCACCTAAAAATCCGCGTGGCGGGTATTTGATTCTTTCGTGACGAATCATGAAGGTCAGAGGCTCGGGCGACAAAGATTGAAACGACAAGCGCTGCCCTAACCCGCCTCGATACCTGCCCGCACCACCGCTGTCGGTAATCAGACTTTTTTCAGTGATCAACATCGGCGTTTGATTTTCAAACTGCTCGATGGGATTGTTGGCGATATTGGTCGGAAAACTTAAACACGCCGGGCCATCGCTTTGCGCGCGCGCACCATAGCCGCCACTCATAAAAAACATTTTCACAAACTTTCGGTTTGAACGATCGACGCCTTTAAAGTAGACGTTCCAGATCGGTGAACCGCTGTCGGCGATCACTCTATCTGGGATGATTTTAGAGAGAGCACCAAAGATCACGAACGGCAGGTAGTGGCCAGACAAGTGCCGACCCCAGACAGGTGCAGGTCGGGTTGGATTGACCAGCGAACCATCGGGCGCCAACAAGGTCAGGGGCCTTAACCCCCCATCGTTATTGGGCGAGCCGGGGTCAAAGGCGCATTTAATTGCGTACGCACTGTAGGCAAACGTGAAGTTGTACACCGAGTTAATCGGCTTATCAATTTGCGGATCAGTACCCGCGAAGTCAACCAAAATATCAGAGCCTGTTTTTTTGATCGAGCAGCAAATTGTCAGTGGCTTCTCAAAGCCATCGGCAGTGACCTGATCGGTACATTCACCATCAGGGATCGCCTCTAACATCTTGCGCATGCTCAACTCAGAACGCGACAAGATCGAATCCGTCACACGCTTGAGATCGTCAATGCCCTCTTGCTGTAGAAGATTGAGCAGTTTTGTTTGGGCTAGGTCATAGGCTGCAAATTGAGCGCGAATATCGCCCAGAGTTTCAGTGGGCTCGCGCAAGTTTTCTTGCAAAAAAGAAATCACATCCGTATTTTCTTCACCACGTCGCACGATTTTTAAAATCGGAATACACAGACCCTCTTCATAGGAGTCTTTTGCGAACGGCGATGGTGCACCACCAATATCAACGGTATGAAAGGTTGAACCGACAAACGCCACGAGCTCGCGACCACGAAAAATAGGTCGCACCATCGTGATGTCATTTAGGTGCCCAGTGCCAAGCCAAGGGTCGTTCGAGATTAAAACGTCGCCAGGCTCAAGACTGTTTTGCGGATGCTTTTGAAGCATCGCCTGCAAGGTTCTGGGCATGGTCCCCAGAAAGGACGGAATCGATCTGGATGATTGTGCGAATACCCGACCATCAGCATCCATCAACGAACAAGCAAGATCCCAATTTTCACGAACCACCACAGAAAATGATGTCCGTACAAAGGTTTGTGCCACTTCATCCATCAAGCCGGTTAAACGTCTCCAGACGATGCCGAGCTGAAGCGCACTAATATCTTTACTCATTGTCTACCTTATGTTTTTTTTAATAGTAAAACTTAGCTAAGATTTAATCAATTTTCGCGCCAGAGCGCTTAATCACCTCAGCCCACTTTGCTGTTTCGCGTTTTGAAAGCTCAGAAAACTCTTCGGGCGTACTGGGAGAAGTTTCAGCACCAAAGGATTTAAATTTTTCGATCAGTTCTGGATTTTTTAAGGCTTGCAGGACTTCAGCATTTAAACGCTTAACGATCTCTGGCGGCAAATTCGCCGGGCCAACTAAGCCACCCCAAGCAACCACCTCATAACCAGCAAGGCCTTGCTCTGCGACCGTGGCAATCGTCGGAAATGTTGGCGAACGTTTGTTATCTGTAATGCCGATACCACGCATGCGCCCAGACTGTACGTGCGGCCCGGCCACGGGCGAATTACTTAACGCGACCTGCACTGAGCCGCCCATCAAATCCGTCAACATCGCCGGAGCTGATTTATAAGGCACATGCAACAGGTCGATCCCAGCCAGGCTGCGAAAGTACTCCATCCCTAGATGCGAGGTTGTACCGTTGCCGTCTGAACCAAAAACCACTTTGCCCGGATTCTTTTTGGCGTACGCGATCAACTCTTGAACAGAGGTCACCGGCAAATCGTTATTCACGACCATTAAGTTCACCACGCGTAACGCGTTTGCAATCAGTGTCAGATCCTTGTCAACGCTGTACGGTACTTTGCTGTGCAAAGACATATTTGTCGCTAAAGACACCACGTTACCGTAGGCCAGCGTGTAGCCATCGGGCGCAGACCGCAGCATTTCCATTGTCGCGATCATGTGCGACGCACCTGGTTTATTTTCAATCACAATCGGTACGCCCATTTGTTTAGACATCTGCGCGCCAAGGGTACGCATCAACACATCAGGTGCGCCTCCCGGGGCAGAGCCCACAACCAAACGAATGGGTTTATCTGGATAGGCGGCAAAAGCATTCGCCGTAGTGAGCAAAACCAAGCTGGCGATGTAGCACAACAGCGTCGACATTTTTTTCATGTGAGTCTCAATATGAAGAACGTAGGGGCAACCTAGAATGTACAACTAAAGCTAGGGTAGAATTTTCGATTCAATTATCAACACGAGATATCCCATGGCGCAAACGCCAAACAATGACCAAACCTTAGACTTGGGCGGCCGCGAGTCGATTTATCAACCCACTCAAAAAGGGCTGATATTTCCAGAAAAACCCACCGGCATGTCGATCGCACAAGAGCGACACCACCGCAAAGAGCGGCTGGTTGCGGCCTGCCGTGCCTTTGCGTTGCAGGGTTTTGACTACGGCTTTGCGGGTCACTTAACCGTGCGCGATCCACAGCACCCCCATTTGTACTGGACCAACCCGATGGCGGTCCATTTTTCGCAGGTCAAAATCTCAAACCTGATTTTGGCAGATCATCAGGGCACAGTGGTTGAAGGCGACTACGCGATCAATCAAGCGGGCTTTGTGTTGCATGGTGCAGTGCACGAAATGCACCCCGATATCATCGCCATGTGCCACGCCCATACGGTCTACGGTACGGCCTTCGCCTCGCTCGGTAAAAAGCTCGATCCGATCAGTCAGGATGCAGCGGCCTTTTATGAAGACCATGTCGTGATCGGCGCTGAAGCGGGTCAGGTCGCCGTAGAGACCAAAGCGGGCTTGGGCGTTGCTGAGTCGTTCAAGGGGGTCAAAGCCGCGATTCATAAAAACCACGGGCTATTGACGGCCAGTCGGCACAGCATCGAGGCGGCGGCCTTTTGGTTTATTGCGCTTGAACGCTGTTGCCAGCAACAACTGCTGATTGAGGCGACAGGCCTCAAGCCCACGCTGGTACCGCACGACAAGGCGCTTTACAGCCGCGAGCACGTAGGCAGTGAGTATATCGGTTGGCTACATTTTCAAACCATCTGGAATCAGTTGCTGCAGACCCAACCCGACATGTTTGACTAACTGAAGCCAGTTGCTGCAGACCACACTCGACACGTTCGACTAAATCGAACCAGTTGCTGCCGAACAAACGTGACGTGCTTGACTAACCGCCGCGCGATTCTTTCAATACCCTCACCAAGGTATTGAATTCTTCTATCCTGGCAGTTGACGGCCTGGCAATTAACGCGATCTTTCGTCTAGGCGCCGGCGCAGTCAACGGCCTTGCAATCAAGTTGGTCTGTATCAGCAGACCAGACTTGACTGCCATCTCGGGCAACAGCGCAATCCCTAAACCAGACTCAACCATCTGCACGAGCGTGAGCAGACTGGTGGCTTCAATGCCATCGGTACTGGCCAAGTCGCTTTTTGTGCAGACGGTTAACGTGTGCTCGCGCAGGCAATTACCCTCTTCTAGTAACAACACACGATCTGCTAACTGATTGGTTAACTGGATTTCTTTATTTTTAAGTACCGGATCGTGCTGATTGCCAATCAACCACAACTCATCATCAA
This sequence comes from Candidatus Methylopumilus sp., assembly GCA_021738045.1. Classification (GTDB taxonomy): domain Bacteria; phylum Pseudomonadota; class Gammaproteobacteria; order Burkholderiales; family Burkholderiaceae_B; genus Zwartia. The sequence goes on from JAIPCU010000013.1 coordinate 33,988, forward strand.
AAAGTTCTTTGATCAAAAAACCCTCTGTCTCGTAGGGCAAGGCGATTAAGGCAAAGTCTAATTGGTGTCGATTGAGCTTATCGATCAAATTGGCAGACAAATCCTCACGCAGAACAATTTTTAGGTGAGGAAAATCGTCTCTCATTTTGGATAACAAGGCTGGCAATAAAAAAGGAGCGATTGTTGGGATCACGCCCAACTTAATCACGCCCATCATCGAACCAGCAGCCCCTTGAACAAAATCGACCAAATCGTCTGCCTGCGCGATTAAGCGCTGCGCACGCTCGACCACGCCGCGGCCGGTGGGTGTGAGTGACACCGAGTGCTTATCACGCTCGACTAACTGTGTGCCTAGAGTGTCTTCTAGCTCTTTGAGCCCAGCGCTTAGGGTCGACTGCCCAACGAAGCAGCGCTCGGCAGCCTTCGTAAAGCTTAAGGTTTCACTGAGCGCGATTAAATAACGTAACTGTTTAAGGGTGGGGATTGCGGCCATGTATTGCTCTCTCGGTTGCTCTCTCTGCCGTTCTTAACTGTTTTCAGCTGTTTTAAGCTGTTCTCTTTGTTATCTATTAAATAGATCATTATTATTATTTTAATTCATTTGATTGATTACGACAATAGGCTCAAACTTCGTCTGTCGTTTAATTTTTCACCCAAAAGGCCTTATATGTCGATCATCAACACCCCAATTCAGCCGTTCAAAACCCAAGCCTTTCACAATGGTAAGTTCATCACTGTTTCGGACGAAAGCCTCAAAGGCAAGTGGTCAGTCATGATTTTTATGCCCGCAGCCTTTACCTTCAATTGCCCCACCGAGATTGAAGATGCTGCCGACAACTATGCCGAATTTCAAAAAATGGGCGCCGAGGTCTATATCGTGACCACCGATACACACTTCTCGCACAAAGTCTGGCACGAGACTTCACCGGCGGTTGGCAAAGCTAAGTTTCCGTTAGTCGGCGATCCAACCCATACGCTTACACGCGGTTTTGGCGTTCATATTGAAGAAGAAGGCTTGGCCTTGCGCGGCACCTTCGTCATTAAT
>JAIPCU010000161.1 GCA_021738045.1 Candidatus Methylopumilus sp.
GGCGAATCAAACCCCGGAAAGCCACTTTCAGCAATGGTTGGCACGTTCGGAAACAAGCTGCTACGAGTAATCGAGCTCACAGCAAGGGCCGTGACCTGCCCCGCCTCAACGTTGGTGGCGATTGAGCCGATTGACGAAAATAAAATAGGAATGTGACCACCCAACAAATCGTTTAAGGCGCCAGCCCCGCCCTTGTAGGGCACATGAGCAATTTGTAAACCCGTTGCAATCTTGAACTGCTCGGCCGCCAAATGACCCGACCCTCCGATCCCTGACGTGCCATAGCTCCATTGCGTTGGGTTTGCCTTTGCTAAGGCAATAAAACTCTTAACATCTTTAGCCTGTGACGTGGGCAAGACCGCAATCAGAGAACCGCCACTGGACACCATCCCAATGGGGGTGAAATCAGTGACTGGATCAAAGTTCACCTTGCGCAACGAGGGGCCAAACGTCATGGGGCCTTGCGACGTGAGGTGAATCGTATAGCCATCTGCAGGCGCGCGTGCAACCAGTTCGAGAGCAATCCCCCCGGCCGCCCCGGGGCGATACTCCATCACGATCGTTTGGCCTAAAGATTTTGCCATACGATCGGCCACCGGACGTGCGAGCTTGTCGGCTGCCCCTCCAGCAGTAAATCCGACCACCATCTTGATTGGCTTGGCTGTGGGGTACTCTGCCGCAGAGGCTAAAGACGGCGAGCCAAACAAGGCAACAACTAAAGCAATGGAACCTAGCTTGCGATTAATCAAAAGTGTCTCCGAGTGCATACTGAAATGCGTTTTATTCTATTTATTTGAAAACCGACCAACTCTAGCCAATCATAACTGTCTGTTCTAAAGTCAACAATACCTTGTATTTTCGAACTCTCGGTTTACACTTCGCCTAATTGGATGGACGACTCGAGTTAAATAGTATTTGCGTTCTGCCTCGAGTCCCTCCAAAAAATACCCTTCGGAGATCAAAATGCGTAATGTCGTAACCAAGCTAATCGCCCCGCTGCTGTTGGCAACGCTCGCCCAAACAGCTGCTGCTCAGTACCCTAATAAAACCATACGCTTAGTCGTGCCTTTTCCGGCAGGCTCAGCCACTGACACGGTCGCACGCATTCTTGGCAATGGTTTAAGCGCCAGCCTCGGACAACAAGTGATTATCGAAAACAAAGCCGGTGCCGATGGTGCTCTGGCTGCGACAGAAGTCGTCAAAGCGGCACCCGATGGCTACACGATGCTTGTGGCAACCAATAGCCCGATGGCTGCTGTGCCCGCTTTACGCAAGCAACCGCCTTATGATCCCATCCGCGATTTCACTCCAATTTCAATGATTGGCCGATACACTTTCTTTTTGTATGCCAACGCGCAGCTACCGGTTAACAACATTGCTGAACTCATTGCCTATGCAAAGGCTAACCCGGGTAAGCTCGCCTATGCCACTGGCAACACCACAGGTATTGTGGCAACCGCTCAAATTTTGTCACTTGCCGGCGATCTGAAAATGCTGCATGTGCCATACAAGGGTGAACCAGCGGCTGTGATTGATCTGGTGTCCAATCGCGTGCAACTGATGATTTCAACCCCTTTCACCGCTGGTGGACATGCGGCTGAAGGTAAGCTCAAAATGCTTGCGATCACGCTCCCAAGTCGCTCGGCACTCGCACCTGATGTACCGACTTTTGCCGAAGCGGGCATCAAGGGATTTTCAGTTCAGTCATGGGCAGCCTTGTACGCCCCAGCTAACTTGCCCGCTGAATTGCTGACGCGTTTGAATACCGCGGTGAATGCCGTCTTGAATCGCGCGGACATCAAAGAGCAGCTCGATCAAAAGCAGTTTTTAGTTCAAGGTTCGACGTCTGAAGCACTTGGCGCCTTCACCAAAGAGCAAGCGGCAACTTATGTCAAGATCCTGCGCGATGCGGGTGTTCAGCCAGAATAACCGTAACGACGGAGATCCCTCATGCCTGTGGTTTCAACTAGCTTTGATCTAACAAATGTCGAGTGGCGTCACGTGCATGACACCAGCGATCCGGGTTTTTATATCGATTTTGAGTACAGCCTGCTAGGCTATGACTTGCCTAGCGGACGCCTCGATATGCTGCTTCGCTACGGCAAGGGTGGTCACTGTCGCCGTCATCGCCACCTTGCGTCTACGGTCACCCTCGTCTTAGAAGGCGAGCAGTTTTTAACCGAGATGCTGCCAGATGGCACGACAAAAAAAATCCACCGAAAAAAAGGCGACTACGCCTTGGCTGCAGCTGACGCACTGCCACATGACGAACACGGCGGCCCAGACGGAGGAACCATCCTGCTATCGATGACCGCAGTCGACGGTCTGTTATTCGAATACTTTGATGAAAACATGGCCAATGGCTGGGCACTTTCTATCGAAGAGTACGTTGACAACTGGAACAAGGGCGTGATTCACGCCAGCGCTCCCACGCAAGCGTTATCAACACATCGTTAAGCAGAAAGCTCGACCGTATTGCCGACATCAGATACGGTCGCGCGCTGCACATCGCGCTTCCAGCGCCAATCATCAAAATCTGTACCCCGATGCATGGTGCAACGGTTATCCCACATCACCAAATCATTCACACGCCAACGGTGGGACAGTACAAATTGCGGCTGTGTTGCGTGCTCAGTGAGCTCTTGAAATAACTTTTCACTGTCTTCATCAGACATCCCGATCACTCGCATCGCATGCGAGGCAAGATACAAATTGCGTCGCCCTGTTTCCGGAATCGTGCGCACCATCACCTGCTTGGCCGGCGGCAACGAAGCGCGTTCTTTTTCTGTAAAGTCAGTAAACCCAAGTTTTGCACGCGAATGAAAAATCGAGTGCTCAACGATCATCTTGTCAAGTTTGGTTTTAGTCGCAGATGGCAAAGCATCGTAAGCCGCACGCATGTCTGCAAATTCGGTACGCCCACCGACTGGGGCGATCGAACGCCCATACAACAACGATGTCAAGGCGGGTAAGTGTCTAAAAATACTGTCGGTATGCCACAGGCGATTGGCGAGGCCTGACATCCGCTTACGACTGTTCACGGCCAGAATTTCGTTTTCGTCACCTAAGTTTGAAACATCAGCAATGCGTGTATCGATTCGGTATTTTTTAACCTCATCGGCATAGGTGTTGATATTTTTTTCCATCGGTCCGAACACTTCTGCAAAGGCAATGTGTTGGGCTGAAGTCAATTCTTGGCCTGGAAACACCAGAACACTGTATTTGAAAAAAGCCGCTTTAATTGCAGTACGATCTTCGTCAGACAACGGCAGACTCAGATCTACGTCGCCGATTTCGGCCATGAAGTCTGCTTTCACAGGATATAGAGTGATGGCCATGCGTGGCTCCGAGAGTTAACAACGACAAATGATCTTTTGAGATGCCGCAGTGCTTGTTTGAGTGTCCCTGTCGCTCAGACAACATAGGGTGGCGCCCAGCCTAATCGGCGACCACTCCAGTTTGGTCAATGACTTTTTTCCATTTTGCTAAGTCTGCCTGAATCGCAACAGCAAATTCTGCTGGCGTGCTTGTCATCATGTCACCATTCTGCGACTCAGCCCAAGCCTGAAGCGTCGGGTCTTTTGTGACGACAGTCAACTCTTTGTTTAGCCTCTGAATGATCGCGGAGTCTGTCCCCTTGGGCACCATCACACCAAACCACGTGTAAGTATCAAAGCCCTTGACGCCCAACTCAGAAAACGTCGGAATGTTTGGCGCTTGCTTTGAGCGGGTTGTGCCCGAGATTGCTAAGGCAATGAGCTTGCCGGCATTGATGTGCGGAATCGCCGTGTCGCTAAACATCACTTGCAGCTGCCCACCGAGTAAGTCAGCCATCGCGGGGGCAGTCCCTTTGTAAGGGACGTGCGTCATTTTGATACCGTGATCTGCATCGAACAGTTCACCGGCCAAATGGCTGACACCGCCCGTGCCGCTTGAGCCATAGTTCAATACGCCAGGTTTAGCTTTGGCTAGCGCGATCAATTCAGGGATTGATTTGATCGCTAGCCCCGGCGTGACGACCAAAATCGCCCGACTGCCGCCGATCAAGGCCACTGGTTCAAGATCTTTTAAAGGATCAAAGGGCAAGGTCTTGTAGACAAGTGTGTTAATCGTAACGGTTGCGTTATTGCCAACGTAAACCGTATATCCGTCGGGCGCTGCCTTGGCGGCCCGAGCGGCGCCGATATTGCCGCCACCGCCTGAAATGTTTTGAACAATGACCTGTTGACTCAACCTTTCGCCCAAAGGCTTGGCAATGGCCCGCGCCAAAGAGTCAGTGAAACCGCCAGGTGGGTAGGCGACGATCATTTGTATGGGCCGGTCTGGCCATGCTGCGTGCGCACAACCAATAAAAGCTGTTGCAATCACTAACCAAAGTTTGATGAATGTATTTTGCATTTCGTCTCGACTTTTTTAGCTTTTTAACGACTAGGAAAATTCACCATCGGAGCGATTGGCACACCTTTCGTCTGCTTGACCAAAAGCGTACCACACGGTCAACTTTCTCAGTTCGGGCGCAAACCATTCCAAGGTAATCCTCAGAAGGGGCTACAAAAATTATTGCATCGCAGCAGGACATTTCAAAGGTCTATTTTTTAAAGTCGTACACTCTGCCTCTCGCCTTCAACACTGATTTCTTGTGAAACACCTCTTACTTGCCCTCGGGGCAATGTTTTTTCAGCAGACCTTTATCGCGCTTGGGCGAGCCTTACCCGCGGTGCTTGCCCCCGCCATGATTGCGCACCTGATGCTGGATTCTGCTTGGATCGGGGTGTATTTCTCGATCGGCGCAGTCGCGTCGTTAGCCGCTCAACTGGGGTGCGGCAGCTTCATCATTCGCTATGGCGCCTTGCGTATGAGTCAAATGGCTTTGGTGATGTTGGCGCTGGGAATGGCGCTGGCGACACTTGATTCTCCGTTGATGCTTGTGCTCTCGGCCTTAATTGGTGGCGGAGGGGCCGCCGTCTCTACACCGGCAAGCTCTCATCTGCTTGGGCGCGTGTCGCCGCCTCGTTACATGCCTTTGATTTTTTCGCTTAAACAAACGGCAGTGCCTGCCGGACTCTTACTGGCTGGCTTACTGGGGCCTCAACTTACCGAGGCATTTAACTGGCACTTCACCATGCTCGTTGCGGCGCTCGCGTGCCTTGTTTTTACTTTGATGCTGCAGCCATTACGTAAACTCTTCGACGATGATCGCATCGCAACACGCACCTTTCATTTTTCGGATTTTTCTACCACACTGAAATCAGTCGTTGGTACCAAAACACTGCGCAACCTTGCCTTCACTTGCTTTGCGTTTAACGCCGCACAAACCATTTTTACTGTTTATTTTGTGGTGTATCTGACCACACTAGGCTATACGCTCGTGGCGGCGGGTTTTGTCTTTTCGATCGCAGTCGCGATTGCGGTGCCGGGCCGCATTGTGTGGGGACTGCTTGGTAGTGGCTACATTCAACCCAGAATCGTCATGGCGATCTTGGCATTTGGGATGGGTGCTAGCATGATCGCGCTCAGTCTCTGCAGTGCCGGTTGGCCCACGATTCTGGTGGGCACGATTGCCGCGATCATTAGCGCCACGGCTCTTTCATGGCACGGCGTCCTGCTCGCTGAAACTGCCAATGCTGCGCCTGAGGGCCAACGCGGTGCGGTGACCGGTGGCGTGTTGTCTTTTGGCCAACTCGGTGCGCTAACTGCCCCAACCGTATTTTCAATACTGCTGGGGCTCAGTGACAGTTACAGCTTAGGTTTTATCGTTTGCACAATCCCAGCTTTGCTAGTTGGCTACGCTTTAGTGCGACAACGCAGCAGCTAAAAAATCGATAAAGATCTTGCTGACTTTTTCAGCCTGTTCTTGCTGCACCCAATGACCTGCGCCCTCGACCAGTACTGTGCCCTTGTATTGCGTGGTCAGTGTCTGCTCGACAGACTCAAGACCCCCTGGGGTTTGATAAACGCCCCAATCGCTTTTTCCGCCAATAAATAACGACGGTACATCGATCGTGCGGCCAGCAAAGATTTTTAACTCTTGATCAAGCCCACCAATTCGATAGCCTTGCAAGCCGCCTTGAAAACCAGTGCGACCATACTCTTCGCTGTAGACGCTGAGTTCAGCTTCAGTCAGCCAATGGCAGGCCGCAATTTCTTGCGCCGAAGGCATTTCTGGCGCAACTGACTCTGCCATATCTTTATCTAAGTCCATCACATAATAGCGAGGCAGTTTCTCCCACTCGCTTGCGCTTAGCGCGGTTAAGGGAAACGGTTTATTGGCGACCCAGTCAGCACTTTTCATATGATAGTAAGCGCGCAAAAAGGCATGTAGCCCTTGCTTAGGGTGCCAGATATTGTCGTTGGCCTCTGGCTGTGTGTAATACTTCATATAGTATTTACGTGGCGGGTTCAGACGCGCGAGATCTTCGTGGATACGAACAACCGGTGTTGCGGGAGCCGGGACATTCACCGTATTAAAAGGCAAGGACTCGGGTGCCCCTCTAAACGGCGAACTCATCAGAATGACCGACTTAAACACATCCGGTCGGGTCAACGCACACCAACCGGCTAACGGCGATCCTTGGTCGTGGCCGAACACCCCAGCGACTGAGCGGTAACCTAACGCCGACACTAGCGCTAGCATGTCGTTAATCTTGTTTAATGAGCCAAATGGGCGCATATCGTCCGAATGCTTCACTTCTGTGCCACCGCTGCGCCCATACCCTCTCACATCAGGTGCGATCACGTGATATCCGGCAGCTGCGAGCGGCGCCATCACCTTGCGCCAACTGTAGGCCAACTCAGGAAAACCATGCAACAGCAGTACCAGCTGACGACCTGGGGTCTCAAAACCCGCTTCAAGGGCATGAAAGGTGATGCCATTCACATCGTGGATGAATCTAGAGCGTACGCCTTCCGGCAACACCGAAGGACTAAGTGGAGTCATCATTTTTTATCGTGGCTAGAGGAATAAAATTTGTTGGAGTAAGATTAAACTAAAAACACAACGAAGCGAACCCAAAAATCGCTCATCACACGAGACAATACACATGAACGACACCACCCTAGCAACGTCAGCCCT
>JAIPCU010000162.1 GCA_021738045.1 Candidatus Methylopumilus sp.
CCACTGATCACACCCTTGTCGCCATTTTTATAGGCCGCGTGTGCAGCTTCAAAATCAACGCGTGGCATCAAGTGGCGCGCATTCGGAAACATTGGCTCCCAGCGACCATCTACCATGCGCGTGCCCCAACCGACGTGGTCTGGGTGAAAGTGCGTGACAATCACGTGCGTCACTGTTTTTGCACTTGCGCCTGCCGCATCAAGCCAAAGTGGCGTCAACGTGTTGAGCATGTTCATACGCTCTGAGCCGCGCTTTTTATGATTACCAACCCCAAGGTCAATCACGATCACGTTATCGCCCATATGCATCACCCACAACTGCATGGCCACGATAAAGCGCTGCAGCTTGATGTTGTAGTGATGCGGGGCGAGCCAGGACAGATGCGGCACGATCTCGCGCACATCTAACTCAGGAAACACAAAATCAGCCGCGTGAGTTGGGCCGCTATATTCAATGACGTTATAAATTTTGGCGTCGCCGACGTGACGAGAGTAGATCATGTGATGCCTTTTATAGTTCGAAGAGTACTAATAAAATTAAATGGCTATGACTGGCACCTTACTTTTCGTGGCCAGTTACGTTTTGATTTTCTCTGAAAGATTGGCTCGGTGACGCGCTTTCTGATGCGAGACCATCACGTGTCACACGGCCTGAATCAACCAACCAAACGATAAGTCAATCGCCACTTAGTATCGCGCTTTTGCCAAGGTGGTGGTCCATCTGAAAAAGAATTACCACCAGGATCAGCGCTTAATCTATCTTTCATAAACGACTGAGCCGCCGCCTCATCCTTAATGCCGTACATCGCCAAAAAGTTTGGTGCACCGGGCTCAGGGTGAAGAAAGGTACGCATATTCTTATACCGCGCGCCACTCACAAAGCCGTAGCCCGCCAACACTTCTGGTACATGGATCGTGTTGTAAAACTCATTAAATTGTGCCAACTCAGGCTCGCCCGAACCGGCCGCTGCGTTCATCCCGACTAAATACATGTAAGGCGAAGCCGATACTTGAGCTGCTACAGGATTGTTCAACACATGCTGCCACATCAAACGCCACTTAGTACTGCGCTTTTGCCAAGCTGCAGGACCGTCGCTATAGATGGGCCGCCCACTTGCTGGCCCATCATTGCGAGTGATGTACAGCTGTGCCGCCTCTTTGCTTTCAATATCGTAAGCGGCAATAAAGCGTGGCCCACGCGGGCCACGCGTGTCGTCTTGCGCAAGCTCATAACGGCGCCCACGCAAAAAGCCTGGATTACCCGCTAACACTTCTGGCTTATGCACGTTTGAGTAAAAGTCATTAAACGCTGCAACATCGGCAGCGTTCGTGTCGGCGGGGATATCCATGCCGACCCAATAGGTGTAAAGCGCATCGCTCATTTTTTATCCTTTGCCGTCAAGCCAATTTAAACATTGGGATCGCAGGGCCCTCATCGCTCGGCTTAAAGGTCACCTCAACCTTCTGCCCGCAACGAATCGTATCCAAGTCGCAATCCACAATGTTCGTAAGCATCGTGATGCCTTCATCCAGCGTCACATAGGCAATCGCATAAGGCACTGGGCCCGAGGTGCGCGTGACGCTGTAGCTGTAAACCGTGCCGGTGCCTTTCACCTCTTTGAATTCTGTTTTATCGCTAAAGCAAAATGGGCAAAGCGCACGCGGATAGTGATGATATTGTTTGCAGTCGTTGCAAAACTTCAGCATCAACTTGCCCTGGGTGGCCGCATCAAAATAAGGCTCATCGCCAAAGTTCAACTTCGGGGCAGGGATTTTTCTGTCTTGATAGGGTGTGGTCATGGCGTTACTCTCTTTCCATAATCAAGGTGGCACTACCGTGACGGGTACTCAGCGAACCGCCGGTTCCGTGCGCCAAAGCAATATCGCAGTTTTTGACTTGCACTAAAGGATGGGCTTCGCCGCGCAATTGGCGCACAGCCTCAATGATTTTGGTGATACCGCCGCGGTTGACCGGATGGTTGTTACACATCCCACCGCCGTCAGTGTTGAAGGGCAGTTTGCCAACGCCCGAAATCAAGTTGCCATCCATCACAAACTTACCACCTTCGCCCTTTTTACAAAAACCAAGATCCTCAAGCGTCATGACAACAGTGATCGTAAAACTGTCGTAGATTGAAGCGTACTTGATGTCACTGGGCTTGACGCCTGCTTCAGCAAATGCGATTGGGCCCGAGCGCACCGCACCGGTATACGTTATATCAATCTTGCCACCCATCTGACCTTTCGGTGATTCGCCAGCGCCAATTAACTTCACTAACGGACGTTTCAGCCGTTTCGCAACCTCTGGGCTCACCACGATGACCGCACCACCACCATCGGTCACCACGCAGCAATCCATGCGATGCAGTGGGTCTGCAATCAAAGGCGAATTCACAACGTCTTCGACCGTAACCACTTTCTTTAAGTAAGCGTTAGGATTGTGTTGTGCATGGTGCGATGCAGAAACCTTGACCCAAGCGAGTTGTTCGCTGGTGGTACCAAACTCGTACATATGACGCATTGCAGCAAGCGCGTATAAATTTACCGTCACGGGCCCGTAGGGCATTTCAAACGGGGTATCTGGGATGGCGGTATCCAAGTCACGCGCGATCGTGCCAGGGCGCCCAAACCCTGCACAGGTAATCAAGGCAACACTACACTTGCCCGCCGCGATGGCTTCAGCCGCATGCGCAACTAAATACATGTAAGACGAGCCGCCGGTGTTGGTCGAGTCAGAGTGTTTAACCGTCAACCCCATGTAATCAATCATGTTGATGCCGCCCAAACTGCCAGGCGCATCGGTTGAGCAGTAGTAACCATCGACGTCGTGAATGGTCAGGCCGGCGTCTTCAAGCGCCCCCTTGGCGCATTCAGCGTGCAAGTGTGCCAACGACATATTTGTGATTTTGCGAGCCGGATGCTCAAAAACCCCGGCGATATAGGCCTTGCCTTTGATACTCATTGTGTTGTCCCTGTGAAACTTTTGGTTTAAACCAAATATTAGAACTGGTCGGCTGTCAGCCTCATCTTGGTTTTATACCATTCAAATCACAGCTATAGGCAGTGGTTTTTCTTTTTTTACCGAAATGGATTTTTTGCTCTAAGCTATTGCAAAAGGTACCTAGATACCAATCGGAGACAATATGCCAGAGCAGTCATCACCGTTACTCAGGTTGGTACACGAGGGCGTCATGACGCTCGTCATGAATCGGCCAGAGCGTCTCAATGCGCTCAGCCCAGAGCTCTATGACCAGCTTGCGCAAGCGCTGCTTGAGGCCAAAGACGATCGGCAGGTCGGAGCGATTGTGCTGACTGGCGCAGGTGCTGCTTTTTGCGCGGGTGGCGATGTGGCGCGTATGGCCAACTCACCCGCAGAGACCCTATCGTTTAAGCAAAAGGTCGCGCGCCTGCGCCGGCGCAATCAAATTACCGAGCTGCTTCACACCCTGCCCATTCCAACCATCGCGATGATTCGTGGCCCAGTTGCGGGCGCCGGCCTGTCTTTAGCGTTGGCCTGCGATTTTCGTTATTCAGATGATTCGGCGAAATTCAAAACGGCTTTCATCAACGTCGGCTTACCTGGCGATTTTGGCGGGCATTATTTTTTACCGCGTATCGTCGGTTTTGCGAAGGCTCGTGAGCTGTATTTGCTATCGCCCACACTCGGCGCGCAACAAGCGCAAGATTTAGGGATGCTGACCGCCTTGTTTTCGCGCGATAGTCTTGAATCCGAGGTCACTGCGATTGCCCAAAAACTTGCCAACGGCCCGCGCAAAGCTCTTGCGCTCATGAAAGACAATTTAAACCGGGCCTTGCAAAACACCTTAGATGAAACACTAAATCAAGAAGCCTTTAATCATGTGACCGCCACGCTCACCGCCGATCACAAAGAGGCAGCGCAAGCATTTATTGAAAAACGCCCACCAAAATTTGAACGCTAACTATCCATCAACATTTGTATCGCCATCGAAGTCGGACATCATTTACACAACTATTCTTATCAATATTTTAAGGAACCTAGTCAATCATGAGCCGCTTATGTGAAGGACGCGTCGCAATCGTTACCGGCGCTGCACGTGGGATCGGGCGTGAATACGCCCTGCAATTAGCCGCTTGCGGAGCCAAAGTCGTTGTCAATGACCTAGGGGTATCCAGAGAAGGGCTGGGGCGAGACACCTCAGCCGCGCAACAGGTGGTTGACGAAATCAAAGCTGCCGGTGGCGAGGCCATCGCAAACTGTGACGACGTCTCTGAATGGAAAGAGGCCGAGCATATGATCCACAGCACGGTCGAGCACTTTGGCAAGCTCAACGTCGTGATCAACAACGCAGGCATTCTTCGCGATCGCATGCTGGTCAACATGGAAGAAAGCGAGTGGGATGCCGTCATTAAAGTTCATTTAAAAGGCACTTTTGCGCCTTGCCACCATGCCGCTGTGTACTGGAGGGCGCAACAAAAACTCACCGGCGAACCTGTGAACGCTAGGCTCATCAACACCACGTCCTTTTCGGGCTTGCTCGGTAACATTGGACAAAGTAATTACGGCGCAGCCAAAGCAGGGATCGCTGCCTTCACCATCATTACCGCCCGCGAATTAAAGCGCTATGGGATCACGGTCAACGCCATTAGCCCACATGCACAAACCCGCATGACCGAAAGCTTACGTGAGCGCACCCCCGAAGAAATCGCGCAGCGCCACCCTCGTTGGATCGCCGCTGCAGCGGCGTGGTTAGCCAGCGCCGAAAGCGCCGAAGTCACCGCGCGAGTCTTTGAATTGGGTGGCGGTTTTCTTGCGGCGATGGAAGGCTGGCATCGCGGCCCTCAAGCTGAGCCAATCGATAATCCTGACGCCATCGGTTCTGTCATGTTGGACTTGGCGCGTCGTGCGCGACGCAATGCCGATATGCGCGGTAACGATCTGGACTAACCATGATTAACAAGCGTGTTGAGTCAATGGCACAAGCGGTAAAAGGTATTAAGGATGGCGATGTACTGCTGATCGGCGGTTTCGGTACGTCTGGCCGGCCCGCTGAACTATTAGCCGGCGTCTTTGACTTAGGGGTAAAAGACCTGACCTTAGTGGCGAATAATGCGACGACCGGCACCGACGTCATGGCAGATCTGATGCGAGCCAATCGGGTCAGAAAGATGGTCTGTTCGTTTCCGCGTGCCTTAGTCGGAAAGACTATCTTTGATGAACTGTATAGCACGGGCAAGATCGAGCTTGAATTGGTGCCTCAGGGTACGTTGGCTGAGCGCATTCGTGCAGGTGCCGCAGGCATCGGTGGTTTCTTCACGCGAACGGCCGCGGGTACCGAGTTAGCGCGCGGCAAAGAGACGCGCCTGATCGATGGGCAAGAATACGTTTTTGAAAAGCCACTCGTCGGCGATGTGGCGCTGCTTCAAGCGAAGACGGGCGACCGCTGGGGCAATCTGGTGTATCACCGTGGCGCACGTGTCAATAACCCTATGATGGCCGGCGCAGCAAAACTGGTGATTGCGCAAGTCAAAGAGTTTGTCGAATTAGGCGAGCTCGATCCTGAACACATCATCACACCAGGCGTCTTTATCGACCGAGTGATTGAAATCAAACGGCGCTAGACACGTTAATCGACCGTGTCATTGAGAAAAAATGAAATCTCTCTTACTTTTTACTGCGAGGCCATACAGAAAAAATGAAAGGGTTAACTAGAAAAGATATTGCACGTGTCGCAGCAGAAGATATACCCGAGGGTTACTGCGTGAACCTTGGTATTGGTTTGCCGACCATGATTGCAGATTACATTCCCGCAGGGCGCGAGGTGTTGCTACAGAGTGAGCAAGGCCTACTCGGGCTTGGGCCCGCACCCGAGCCAGGGCAAGAGGACGACGATGTGGTTGGTGCAGGCAAATCGCATCTCACCCTTTTAAAGGGTGCTTCAGTATTTAGTCATAGCGATTCTTTTTTAATGATTCGTGGCGGGCACATCGATATCGCCTGCCTGGGCGCCTTTCAAGTCGCTGAAAATGGAGATCTTGCAAATTGGTCAACCGGCTCTTTAACTGAAACTCCGGGGGTGGGCGGCGCGATGGACCTTGCAGCGGGCGCGGCCAGCGTCTGGGTGCTGATGGAGCATTGCCAGAGGGATGGTGCACCTCGGCTGCTTGAGCGTTGTGCTTACCCCTTAACTGGTCACAAGTGCGTTACCAGAATTTATACAAATTTCGCTTTAATCGAGGTCGCCCCACAAGGCTTCGTGGTTCAGCGCATCGCCGACGATATCGACTTTGATGGGCTACAGAAGCTAACCGGCGCCAAGCTGCATCTCAGCCCGACCTGCACGCCCTATCGACCTCAACTTATTTCAACCGCTGAAGCCCTGAGCGTTCAGCCGTAAAGGACCAACACCATGCAAACCGCAATCACACGCTTATTAGGTATTGCCCATCCAATTATTCAAGGCGGCATGCAGTGGGTGGGGCGCGCTGAACTCACCGCAGCAGTCTCTAACGCTGGGGCTCTGGGGATACTGACCGCCCTCACCCAACCAACCCCTGAAGCGCTTCACGATGAAATCGAGCGCTTGCGCGGCATGACTGATAAACCGTTTGGCGTAAATCTCACGTTTTTACCCACTCTCAAACCAATCCCTTACGAGGCCTACCGAGACGTCATCATTGACTCAGGCGTTACGATTGTCGAAACCGCCGGCAATAATCCTTCTGCACACATGCCTGCCTTCAAGAATGCGAGCATCAAAGTGATTCACAAGTGCACCACGGTTCGACATGCGCTAAAAGCGCAAGACATCGGCGTTGATGCCGTCAGCATTGATGGATTTGAATGCGCGGGCCACGTAGGCGAAGAGGATATTCCGGGGCTGGTGCTGATCCCCGCTGCGGTCGCCAAACTCAAAATCCCAGTCATTGCATCGGGTGGCTTTGGCGATGGGCGTGGCCTCGCGGCAGCGTTAGCCCTTGGGGCTGAAGCGATCAACATGGGCACCCGCTTTATGTGCACCATCGAGGCGCCGGTTCATCACAACATCA
>JAIPCU010000163.1 GCA_021738045.1 Candidatus Methylopumilus sp.
GGCGCTGACCCCGTCGGAGGCACTGCCGCGTATTTTCAAGAATTCATTCGCAAAGAGCACCTTAAGTGGAAAAAAGTCGTGATTGATTCAGGTTCGATCCCGCGTTAAGGAAGCTGGAATGACAAATATTGTGTTGCAACATCCAGCGCGCATCCTCTTGTCCGACAAAACGGCGCAAGAGCTTGCGCCGCAAATGAACGACATTCTTGGGGTTGACGGCTATCAACTGGTCAGCCCAGACGCGATACATGCCGGCACGCAAGACATCGACTTTTGTTTTGTGTCGCGCGATATCACAGCCGGCTCAACCAAGCACCAAATCGAAGCCAGCACGCAGTATGTCTACGACGCCCTGCTCAAATCCAAAACACTGCAGTGGGTACATGTGCACTCTGCAGGCGTTGACCGACAAGTGTTTCTGGATTTGATGGCACGCGGGGTAACCGTCACCTCGTCTTCAGGTGCGAGTGCAAGCTTGGTGGCTCAAACCGCCTTGACAGGATTGCTATCACTCGCGCGACGCTTTCCACAGCTCGCCGCCGCCCAGCGTGCCCATGTCTGGGCGCCGTTTATGAAAACCGGCCTGCCGCCCGACCTCGAAGGTCAAACGGCAACGATCGTGGGCTGGGGCCCCATTGGACAAAAACTTGGCGCCTGGTTAACCGCACTGGGTTTGAAAATTATTGTGGTCCGTCAGTCTGCGGCCTCTTTAATAGAGAACACCCGCGTCGTGAGTTTTGATAGCTTTAATCAAATTTTGCCAGAAACCGACTGGTTGGTGCTCGCTTGCCCGCTCACCAAACAAACCACTAACTTGATGAGCAGAGACGCGCTAGCCCTCATGAAGCCCGGTTCGCACATCGTGAATATTTCACGTGGCACCGTGATTGACGAACCTGCCATGATCGAGGCCTTGCAAAAGGGGCACTTAGCGGGCGCCTACCTTGACGTGTTTGCGCAAGAGCCTCTGCATGTCGACTCGCCGTTGTGGGACATGCCGAATGTCATTTGCACGCCACACACCTCTGGGTTTTCAGATGCCATCTTGCACCGCATGGCACAAAAATTTATTGAAAACCTCGGCTACTGGAAGCGTGGCGAACCGATGATTAACGTGGCGTCGCTACGCTAAACTCAATTTGACGTACAATTGCTGCACGGCACAACGTTCCAGTCCTCGTGCCGCTCTAAGCCCCAACACTGTGGGCGCTCGCCTCCAAGGCGTTTTTACTCCCTGTTCGTCTGCCCCGATTGGAGCCAGCACCCTGTGCAGGCCGGCATGACGATGGAGCTGTTCTCTTGTCTACTACGATTACTTTTGCTGACCTCGGGTTGGCTGATCCCCTTATGCGTGCGATTGCCGATGCCGGCTACACCATACCCACTCCTATCCAGGCACAAGCGATTCCGCGCGTGCTCGCTGGCGGCGACCTTTTAGCCGCTGCCCAAACTGGCACTGGTAAAACGGCTGGCTTTACGCTGCCCATCTTGCATATGCTGCTTGCTAAGCCTATTGAAGTGCGCAAAGCGGGCCGCCCACGCGTACTGATTTTGACCCCCACCCGCGAACTTACCGCACAGGTCGAAGAGTCGGTCAAAACCTACGGCGCTCATACAAAAATCTCGTCAATGGTGATTTTTGGCGGCGTCAATATCAATCCGCAAATTTCTGCTTTACGTAAGCCGATCGATATTTTGGTGGCCACGCCCGGTCGCCTGCTTGACCACTGCCAACAGCGCACCGTTGACTTGTCTGGCGTTGAGATTTTGGTGCTTGACGAAGCCGATCGCATGCTCGATATGGGCTTTATTCGCGATATCCGCAAGATTTTGGCCTTGATGCCGCGTCAGCGTCAAAACCTGCTGTTCTCGGCAACCTTCTCGGACGAAATCCGCGAGCTGTCAAAAAGCGTTTTAACAAACGCCACTGAAGTCTCGGTTGCCGCGCGCAACACGACGGCCGAACGCGTTGATCAAACTGTGTATATGGTTGATCAAGCGCACAAGCGCGACATCTTGAGCCACATCATTACCGAAAGTGGCTGGCATCAAGTGTTGGTCTTTACACGCACCAAGCATGGCGCGAATCGTTTAGCTGAAAAGCTGGTCAAAGACGGCTTGTCGGCCTCGGCCATTCACGGCAATAAAAGTCAGGCTGCACGCACCCGCGCCCTTGATGACTTTAAAAAGGGCAAGGTCGCCGTATTGGTCGCCACCGATATCGCCGCACGCGGTCTTGATATTGATCAACTGCCTCAGGTCGTGAACTTTGAGCTACCCAATATCCCCGAAGATTATGTGCATCGTATTGGTCGTACAGGGCGTGCAGGCGCGGCAGGTTCTGCGATCTCCTTAGTCGATTCAAGCGAGATTAAGTACCTCAAAGCGATCGAGCGCATCATCAAAAAGACGATTCCTCAATTGCCCGCACCAACAGGCTGGACCGCCTCGCCACCCTCACCCCACGGCGCCGACGACGAAGCCCGCGCCGAAGGCCGGCGCGATGGTCAGCGTCGCCCACAGCAGCGCTCAACTCGCCCCAGTGGTTCAGGTGGCGGGGCACGCCCCGAGCGCTCAGGCCAAGGGCCTAGCAGCGCACCACGCCGTGATGCGCAGGGCGACAACCGCTCGGCGCCTCGTCGTGACGCACCTGCTGCGGGTGCGCGCGCACCCCACAGTGCCGGTGGCGCGGTCAGAACCGGTACAGGTATGGGTGCTGGCGCGCGTACGGGGCCTCGTACCGGTACGCCAAGCGGGTCAGCCCCACGTGGCGCCAGTGGTGACCAGGCAAATCGCCCACGTCGTCCGGCTCTGTTCAACAAGTAATTTGCACGCACACAGGCTGGCGGCGCCAGCCTGTAAAATTCGCCATTATGAGTATTCAAACTGAAGTCGCGCGACGCCGAACGTTCGCCATTATTTCTCACCCTGATGCCGGTAAAACGACGCTCACCGAAAAGCTGCTGCTTTTTGCGGGTGCGATCCAGATCGCCGGCAGCGTCAAAGCACGCAAGGCTTCGCGTCATGCGTCCTCTGACTGGATGGAAATCGAAAAACAACGCGGCATCTCGGTCGCTTCATCTGTCATGCAGATGGAATACCGCGACTGCGTGATCAATCTGCTTGATACTCCCGGCCACCAGGATTTTTCTGAAGACACCTACCGTGTACTGACGGCGGTTGACGCGGCGTTAATGGTGATTGACGCGGCCAACGGCGTCGAGCCGCAAACGATCCGTTTGCTACAGGTCTGTCGCGCCCGCAATACCCCAATCATTACGTTCATTAACAAGATGGATCGCGAAGTCCGCGAACCGCTTGAGCTGTTATCCGAAATCGAACAACACATCGGCATGGATGCAGTGCCGTTTTCATGGCCAGTCGGCATGGGCAAGGCCTTCGGTGGCGTGTTTGATATTCAGCGCGATCGTATGCGTTTATTTAAATCTGGCCAAGAGCGCCGTAACGATACCGGCGACGACTTTATCGACGGGCTCGACAATCCAGAAATTGCCAAACGCTTTGGTAGCTCGTTTGAACAAGCCAAAGGCGAGATCGAACTCATCCAGGCGGCAGCACCAGCCTTTGATTCAACGGCCTTTTTAGCAGGCAAGCAAACGCCTGTGTTTTTTGGGTCGGCGATCAATAACTTTGGCGTTCAAGAGGTACTTGACGCACTAGTCGATCAGGCGCCTCCACCAGGCTCGCGTCAGGCGCTTGAGCGCGTAGTGCATCCCGAAGAACCAAAGTTCACCGGCGTCGTCTTTAAAGTACAAGCCAACATGGATCCGGCGCATCGTGATCGTGTGGCGTTTGTGCGCGTTAGCTCTGGCAAGTTTGAGCGTGGCATGCGGCTCAAAGTGTCGCGCAACAACAAAGAGATTCGCCCCAATAACGTGGTGTCGTTTTTATCGCAACGTCGTGAACTCGTTGATGAGGCCTATGCCGGCGATGTCATTGGTATCCCCAACCACGGCATTTTGCATCTGGGCGATGTCCTGACCGAAGGCGAAGCCTTGCACTTTACGGGTTTGCCTTTTTTTGCACCCGAGCTTTTTCAAGCCGTCGAAACCAAAGACCCCTTGCGCACGAAGCAGCTTCGTACTGGTCTGTTGCAACTGGGTGAAGAAGGTGCAATCCAGGTCTTCAGGCCGTTGGTGGCGGGCGGCGCACTGCTACTGGGTGCGGTTGGCCAACTGCAGTTTGAGGTCGTTGCCCATCGCCTGCAGGCTGAGTACGGCGCCGAAGCGCGACTGATGCCCTCGCGCTACAACATGGCGCGCTGGGTCACGGCCGAAGACCCCAAAGAGCTGCGCAAATTCATCGATGCTAACGTCTCAAACATCGCCTATGATGTCGTCGAAGCACCGGCGTTTTTAGTGAGCTCCACCGCTCAGTTACGCGTCGCCGAAGAACGCTACCCGGCGATTCGTTTTCACGCCATGCGCGAGCATGGCGGTCAAGTGTTTGCCGATAAAGTTTAAACCCCGCCCCTCAGAGATCCCTTATGTCCTGGCGTGTCTTAATAGTCTTTTTAGTGCTTGCTGGGGTTGCTTCATGGCAGGGCGGCGTGCAGTTAGGTAATTGGCTGGTGACGCGCGCACCTGATACGGTGGCGTCGGTCTCCGACAAAGACTACAAAACCTTAAAGCTCGACGCCCTTGGCCGTCCAATCACTGCGCAGCCGCCTCAGCCTCGCATCGATGGCACCTTAGGCGTACCGCGCGAACTCGTTCCAATTGCGTGGGCGATTGAGGCCATTACGGCCGATGACTTTGAAACGGATCCCAACCGCATGAAGGTTGAGGGTGACGAGGAAGATGATGAGAGCACGGTCAGCGAAGGGTCAGAAACAGCAGACGCCAAACGTACAGCGCGAAATGCAAGAGAGCGCTCTGATCCCGCAGCAAACTCGGCGAGCACTTCAGACCCTGCGAGACGACCCGCTGCGCCACCGGTACCGCCTGGCATTACCGTGACGGTGATTTCGTGGCAGCAGTCGCTCAAACAAGAGCTTGAGCAATGTAGCAAGGTGGGGTTTTTTCAGCGGCCCACCTGCTCACAAAATGCGCGCAATAAATACTGCGCGCCAAACGACGCCTGGGGCAAAACCGCTGACTGCCCAGCGCGTCAACACGAACAACTGACCGGCAACTAACGTGCGCCTGCCTGCGACTTGCGCAGAGGCGCGGTCGGAATACGCAATAGTTCTCGATATTTGGCCACCGTGCGCCGCGCAATCGTGATGCCAGCTTGGTCGAGCAAACTCACGAGTTGACTATCCGACAGCGGTTTTTTGCGATCTTCGCCAGTGATCAGTATTTGAATGCGGTTTTGTACCGCGGTTGCCGAAGTGGCCTCTTTGCCCTCAGTCGTGAGCCCCGTACTAAAAAATCGCTTGAGCTCAACCGTACCATGCGGCGTCAACATGAACTTTTGCGTGGTCGCTCGCGAAATCGTCGACTCATGCATGCCAATCTCAGCAGCAATGTCTTTCAGTGTTAGCGGCCGGACTGCCCCCCAACCACTTGAAAAAAACGCTTGCTGATGCGCAACAATCACCTGCGACACTTTCAATATTGTTTCAAACCGCTGGGCCACATTTCGAATCATCCAGCGCGCCTCTTGTAACTGCCCATGCAGCGCCGTATGGGCCCCGCTGCGTGGGCTGCCTAAGGCTTCGGCATACATCGCATTGACTCTCAGCTTAGGCATCACAGACTCGTTAAGCGAAACCACCCAGCCCTTGCGGGTTTTTCGCACCAACACATCGGGTACGGCAAAGTCTGCTGCGGGTATGTTCCAGGCGCTCGCGGGCCGAGGATTCAGTTTGACGATCAACGCATGCGCGCGGTTAAGCTGCTCGGCATCGCATTGCAGTAACTCGCGTAGCTTGAGCATATTGCCGGTTGCCAACACCGCCAGATGCTGCTGGCACACCGTACGCGTCAAGGCAACTAGCTCGCGGTCTTGCAAGGCTTCAATTCGCTTGGGGTCGCCGAGCTGAAGCTGTAAGTCTAAGCATTCGCCAAGATCACGGGCACCCACGCCTGGCGGATCGAACGACTGCAGCATTTTTAAGGCGCAACGAAAATCGTCTTCGTCCAGACCGAGCTCTGGGTTCATCCAGCTGGCAATTTCGTCGAGTGGCGATGCTAAAAACCCATCATCATTGAGCTCATCGATCAACAACTCGACAATCGCCGCATCGCGCTTGCTTAAACGTGTCAGGCCTAACTGTTCAAGTAAATACTCTCGCAGGTTGCTTTCGCGAGCTGGCTCGGGGCGGTCAGGAAAATCATCGTCGCGCGAGCCGCGCGATTCTGACGAAAACTCGCTTCGGTCGCGCTCGGGCTCACGCTCTGAGGCTGGGGAGTAATCGGTATTGGCTTCGGGTGTTGCGTCCTGACCACGCTCGGCACCACTTTGGGCCGAGTCAAATTCTGCGCTCTCTTGCCCGACGCGTAAACTCGCCGCAGCGCCGCCCGGCTCGTACAATGGCGTGCCCTCTTGCTCTAAGAGGGGGTTTTCAGCCAAGGCACGCGCAACTTCAGCCTCAAGATCCAGCGTCGAAAGCTGCAGCAGCTTGATCGACTGTTGCAGTGCGGGGGTCAGAGTCAACTGTTGACCCTGACGAAGCTCGAGAAAATTGCGACTCATAGGTACAATATTTTGCATGATGAATCGACCTAGCACCACTTCGCAACACAAAGACACCCCTTTACTGGGCAGCATCCTGTTGCGGCTGGCGCTACCGCGCCTGTTGACGCGGATAGTCGTCATTTTAGCGGCTATCGCCTTAGTCATTTATTGCGCGCAACGTATTCTGCAGTCGGGTAAAGCTTGGCTTGATTTTGCTCTCAAGCTGACGGGTCTGTCTGAGATTCTTGGCAAGACCGTCATCGACTTTGTCATACAGTATCAAAAGTATTTCTGGTGGTTTGTGATTCTGATTTTGATCTTGATCACGGTCAGCTGTCTGATCAGTTACTTGCGTAGCAGCCT
>JAIPCU010000164.1 GCA_021738045.1 Candidatus Methylopumilus sp.
CGTTGCTGCGGCGTGAGACCAGCAGTTTCACAGCCAAACACAAACACATCATCCGCTTGTAGGGAAATTTGCCCCACCAGTTGGGTTGCCTTCGTTGTGATCGCAAAGACTCGCTCGCGTGGCGCACCGGTTGCTGCAATCGCCAACTCAAGCGAATCGTGCACCTTGACTGGCTGCCACTCGTGGTAATCGAGCCCAGCGCGCTTGAGGCGCTTGTCGTCAATCTCAAATCCGAGTGGTCGCACCAAATGCAGACGCGCACCGGTGTTGGCGCACAGGCGGATCACGTTGCCCGTATTCGGAGGGATTTCAGGCTGCACAAGGATGACATCAATCATAGGCATCATTTTGCCACGTACGCGGCGTATGAGCAGCGGCTAGCCCCACAACCCCTGCAGCACCCGCACTGAGTAAGGCCCTTGCAGCGGTGTGCATTGTGCTGCCTGTTGTGACAACGTCGTCCACCAAGCCCACCCACACGTTGGGCACCGCCTGTTGGCACGCGTATAGACCCTCGACACTGTCGCGACGCGCACGGGCATCGAGCGCCTTTTGTGTGCAGGCTTCACGGGTGCGGATCAGCCACTCTTGCCGCAAAGGATAACCGCTCAAGCAGGCAAGTTCGCGGGCAAGTTCACTCGCGGGATTAAAGCCGCGACGTTTGAGTGCGCTTTGGCTAGACGGGATCGGCACAAGTGCACTAAGCGGCGCGCTGGCCTGGCAACCCTCAGTGCGAATGTACAGACGGCTCCACAACAGCCGTGCAAACAAACCCGCGTAGCTCAGGCGAGCACCCTCTTTAAACCGCTGAATCAGCATATCTCCGGGGTAGGTGTATTCGATCGCCGCCACAAGGCGAGAGTAAGCGGGCGGCTGGCGCAAGCACCGGGTGCATCGTAGCGCTGACGCAAGCCCAGCAATCTCGCCTGTCGCGAGCCACTCTGGTGTGCCTGAAGCCTCTAGAATCTTGGCTTGCTCGTCGTCCTCGGATGAAGCGTGCGACACTGCGACCCCAGGCACCGCCTCAAAGCAACCGTGACAACGTGCCCGCGCATTGACAGGCAACGCAAGGTCGTGCTCGCAGCCCGCGCATAAGTCGCCGCCACGCGCACCCAAGCCACATAATGGACAAGCCGCCGGTAGGCTTCGTAAAAATTTCTGAGAGATAGAGTACATTTTGGTACCTTTGTTTCGCGGCGCATCCGACATTTTCTCGCCGAGATCTCTTTTTTTGCTATCACCACGCTCATAATGTCCACCCCAAATACACTGCCGCTCAACTCTGCTCATGTGGCGTTACAGTTCAGCCGACGCGGCGACTTATCGGCAGCGCAGTTTTTGTACGGCGAGGTCGCGCGGCGCATGGATGAAAGACTTCGACTTGTGCGACTGCAGCCCGAAAGAATCCTTGATGCCGGGTGTGGCGCAGGGCAGCAAATCGCGCTGCTCCATCACCGCTATCCCTCCGCGCGCTATATCGGGCAAGATCACACCTCGGCCCTCTTAGGGCAGGCGCAGCACGAGGCCAAGAAATATTTTTCTCCCGGTTGGCGTCAAAAGCTCGCGCAGTGGCGTGGTGCCTCGGCCAACACAGAATGGCTAACAACCGATCTGGCACAGACGGGTCTCGCGCCTGAATGTCTTGAGCTTGTCTGGTCGAACCTCGCCTTGCACTGGCACGCCGCACCGCATGACGTGTTGCAAGAGTGGGGGCGCGTTCTACGGGTCAATGGTCTGGTGTTTTTTTCATGCTTCGGGCCAGCCACCTTACAAGAGGTGCGCGCAGCTGCGCAACAAGCCGGCCTCAGGACGGTCACGCCAAGCTTTGTCGATATGCACGACTTTGGCGATCTGCTGATTGAAAAAGGCTTTGCTGACCCTGTGATGGATCAAGAGGTTCTGACCCTGACCTACGCCACACCCGAAAAGCTCTTGGCAGACGTCAAAGCGTTAGGCGGCAACCCAAGTGTTGGGCGACGCGCCGGCCTGTTGGGACGCGACCGATATCAAGCGTTGCTGGCAGCCCTTGAGACACAGCGCAAAGCAGATGGCCGCCTGCACTTAACGGTTGAAGTGGCCTATGGACACGCCTGGCGCAGCAGCACGCGGCGCACCACAACGGGCGAGAGCCGCATCAGCGTGAGCGCGATCACGCGAACGCCCCCGGCGCGTTAGCCAAAAAATGACAAGTAGGCCTTAAAGCCCATGTAAATCGCCAAGCCAAACAACAGGTAAGCAAAAATTCGCTTTAAGGTTTTGACCGGCAGGTTATGCGCTGCGCGAGCACCAATCGGTGCCAGAAAGACACTGAACAGCGCCAACACAATCAGCGCAGGCCAAAAAATATAGCCCACCATTGTTGGGGGCAAACCGCTTTGACCCCAGCCCGACCATACATACCCAATGGTGTTAGCCAGCGCAATCGGAAAGCCCAGGGCTGCCGAAGTGCCCACGGCCTGATGCAAAGGCACATTGCACCACAGCATAAAGGGGACCGAAATAAAGCCGCCACCGGCACCCACCAAACCTGAAATAAAACCGATCGCCCCACCCGACGCAGCTGTGCCGACCGGGCCCGGCATATGACGCGAAGGTTTAGGTTTTTTGTCTAGCAACATTTGCAAGGCCGAGTAGGCAACAAACACTGCAAAAAACAGCGCCAACCAACCTGTTTTCAGTAACGAGAATAAAGCGCCACCCGAGATCAAGCCGCCCACCACAATACCGGGTGTTAACGCGGCCACAATATCCCAACGCACTGCGCCCTTTTTGTTGTGTGCACGTACACTTGACACTGAGGTAAATAAAATAGTCGCCATCGAGGTCGCAATTGCGGCGTGCACCGTCAACTCAAGTGGCAAGCTCTGCCAAGTGAACAGCAGAGTCAAAAAAGGCACCAAAATCATTCCGCCCCCGATACCCAAGAGCCCAGCGGCAAAGCCTGTCACACAGCCTAAAACCGCCAAAGCCAACGCAAATATCGGATCCATATGATTTGTCTCAATGTCTTAGTGCGCAAAGGGGCTTAGTATACTGATATGACCACCAGCGATTGGGCCGATCACCCCCTCTGGTGTACTGGGCGCCTCGGCGCGGATCTCACAACGACACGAATGCTATGGATTCTCTTGATACTGAAGTACTCAAACAAGCCCACCAATGGCTGGCAGGCGGGCACACCGTTCATCTCGCAACCGTTGTCAAAACTTGGGGCTCAGCGCCACGACAGGCGGGCGCGATGCTCGCCGTACGCAAGGATGGCCGTGTCGTGGGCTCGGTATCAGGCGGCTGCATTGAAGACGACCTGATTGCGCGTGCGCAGGCCGGCCAGCTGCCGGCGCACCCCGAGTGGACCACCTACGGCGTGTCGCAAGAAGAGGCTGCTCGTTTTGGCCTGCCTTGCGGCGGCACACTCAAGCTGGTGATTGAACCTCTCGCTGCCGGTGGGTGGCTAGATCGCGTTGTGGCTGTCACCTCAGAGCAAAGACTCATCGGACGCTGGTTAGACTTGAGCACAGGTGAATCCACTCTCACTGAAGCGAAGCCAGGCCAGCTTACCGAAGTCAAAGAGCAAGGCTGTTATTTTGTGTATGGTCCGCATTGGCGCTTATTGATTATTGGCGCAAACCAAACCGCGAAAGCCCTTGCACAGATCGCCACGATGCTTGAGTTTCAGGTTTTAGTGTGTGACCCGCGTGAAGAGTTCACGGCCGACTGGAACATGCCTGACGTCACTTTGCAACCCGGCATGCCTGACGACGCCGTGCTTGATATTCAAACCGACGCACGCACTGCCATTGTCGCGATTACCCACGACCCAAAGCTCGATGACATGGCACTGCTTGAAGCGCTGCGCTCTAAAGCGTTTTATGTTGGGGCGTTGGGCTCATCGCGCAATCAAACAAAACGTCGCGAGCGTTTGCTGAGCTTTGACCTCACTGAAGCAGACATCGACCGACTGCATGGCCCTGTGGGGCTGCAGATTGGCAGCCGCACGCCCGCAGAGATTGCAGTGGCTGTTGCGGCTCAGCTGGTGCAAGAGCGCCGAGTGTTTGAAGACGCACGCGTAGGCGGGCTTGATACACCACCGGCTAGCGCTGCAACGCCTTAACGCAAGTTTTACGCTTAGCGTAGGCGCGTGTGGGTAGCCTTAGCAGTTGACGCTTAACTGCTGCGTTTGCGGGCCTCGATGCCAAGCTGTTTAAGCTTGCGATACAGATGGGTGCGCTCAAGACCTGTTTTGTCAGACACGCGCGTCATGCTGTTATTTTCGCGGGCTAGGTGATATTCAAAATAGACTCGCTCGAACTCATCGCGCGCCTCTCGCAACGGTTGATCAAGAGAAATGTCGCCGAGCAAACCTTGATCGGGCGACGCCGCTATCGCCACAATCGGTGCAGGCGCTGCAGCAACCGGTGCAGCAGCTAACACCGCAACCGGCGCTTGAGGGTTGACCGGCGCAAACGCACCCGAGGCAGATTTTGCAACCGTTGTGCGGCCACGCGCGAGACCCGTTGAAATCGTTTTTAGCAAGCGCTGCAGCGTAATAGGCTTTTCAAGAAAATCAATCGCGCCGATTTTAGTGGCTTCAACCGCGGTATCAATCGTGGCATGACCGCTCATCATAATGACAGGCATGTCTAACAAACCGGCAGCGTTCCATTCTTTCAGTAGTGTGACGCCGTCAGTGTCTGGCATCCAAATATCAAGCAGCACAAGATCGGGGCGCCCGCGCAATCGCGCCGCCCGCGCCTGCGCCGCGTTCTCGGCCAACTCGATCGTATGCCCTTCGTCGTAGAGAATTTCGGAAAGCAACTCGCGGATTCCGACTTCATCGTCGACTACTAAAATTCTGGCCATAAACTTTTCATCACCTATTGCAAGCTTGCATTATCGTTATCTTGTGGCATTGCGTCTACTGCTTCTGCTAATTGCGTGAAAAGAATCGACACTCGGGCGCCCCCTTCTTTTCGATTGGATACATCGATTCGCCCGTGATGCTCTTCGATGATTTTACGAACAATCGCCAAACCTAATCCAGTACCCTGCGTTTTTGTCGTCACATAGGGCTCGAACGCCCTTTGTAACACTTGTGCCGAAAAGCCGGCACCGTTATCGGAAACGGTAAAACGCACCGCCGCCCGCACCGCAGTTTCGGCCGCCCCCGCAGGAATCATTTGCGTGCTCACCCGGATCACGCCCGGGTGCGACACCTCAGCCAAGGCGTCTCGTGCATTCGCCAACAGATTATGAACCACCTGCCTGAGCTGAGTTGGATCACCCAAAATGACCGGCAGCGCGGGGTCAAGTAAAACTTCAAGCCGCCACGGCTGAGCCGGATCCTCTTGGACCTGCCCGCTGAGTGGATCCCAGCCATACAAGCCTAGCACCTCATCTACGAGCCCATTGAAATCGACTGGCGCCAAGACTAAAGGTGGCTTGCGTGCGTATTCACGAAAATCATCGACCATGTGTTTCAGTGAGTTCACTTGATTCACAATCGTGTTGGTCGCCCGCTCGAGCAATTGTGCGTCAAGTGGTTCAAGCTTGTGCGCCAACTTCATCGCAAGGCGCTCGGCTGAGAGCTGAATCGGCGTGAGCGGATTTTTAATTTCGTGCGCGAGTCGACGTGCAACCTCACCCCACGCCACGCTGCGACTCGCCGAGATCACTTCGGTGATGTCATCGAACACCACCATGTAGCCATTTTCACGGCCATCCACATTTAACTGTGTGCCTCGCGCCAGCAACGTCAGCGTAAACGCCTTGGCCTCTGGCCCGGGCTCTTGCAAGGTCAGTTCAAACTGCTCTTGCCAATGTGTACGCTCTGAGCCCATTGCCGTATGCTCAGAAAAAGCCTGCCGGATCCGCTGTGAGAATTCAGTCATCCCTTCTACTGTCTGCAGCAGCCGCCCGGGTGCTGTACGCAAGTCAACTTTAAGAATCGATTGGGCGCCCTGGTTAAAGGTCGTCAAGCAAAACCGCTCGTCAAACACCAGCACACCTGCCGATAAGTTCGCCAACACGCTTTCAAGATAGACGTTCGAGCGCTGGAGTTGGCTGCGATTGGTTTCAACCATCCGACGTGCCTCGTCGAGTTGACGGGTCATGGTGTTAAACGAACGAGTTAACTGCCCAACTTCGTCATTTGAGGGCGGCTCGGGCAATGCACGATAGTCGCCCACGCTCACTGCCTGCGTACCAGACGCTAAAGCCAACAGAGGGCTCACCAATTTTTTGGATAAGTACAGCGCCACGGCGATTGCCGCAAATACAGCCAGCAATAGCGCCAAGGTAAGAGTCACCCCAAACAAATTACGTAAACTTTGCCTCGATAACGCCAGCTCTTGATAATCACGATTACCCTGCTGAACTTCACTGGCATTACGGGCAATCTTTTCAGAAACTGGCTGTACCAATTGCAGCCACCGTGATTCAACATTAACGCCCAACAAGCTTTCAGTGCGCTCTGGTGCGGCCAACGCCACAATCACCCGCAGTTGCAGACCGGGATCGACAGGCCCGCCCGCCAAACTGTCACCCGTGTCGGCATTTGAGTACCCGCGCGTGACCCTTAGCTGATTCAAAATTGCGGCTGGCGGAGGCAGCGGGGACAGCGCACCGAGCTTGTCGCTTGAAAACGCGATCACACGCCCGCTGCCACTAAACACCATCGCATCGACTGGGCCACTTGAATCGCGCAACCGCGCCAGCACGCCCGCGACATCCGCATCGGGTGTTGCATTGAGCTCGGGTGTCATGACGCGCGCGCGCGACTCGAGTTCGGCGAGCTGGGAGTCAAGCGCCGCTCGCGCCAAGGCCAAGCCTGACTCAAGAGCCGTATCGACACGCACGTTGAACCAAGACCCAATTGACCGAGCCATAAACTGCAAAGACACGCCATAAATCAAGATGCCTGGCAACACGCCAATCAAGGCAAA
>JAIPCU010000014.1 GCA_021738045.1 Candidatus Methylopumilus sp.
GATGGTTTCGAGGGCGACATAAAAATGTTGACCTCGTGCCCTTCGTGCATGCAGGGCTTGTCGCGCTTTGAGCAAGATACTGAAGCCAAAGCCGACTACATCGTGGTTGAAATGGCGCGACTGATTTTGGGTGAAAACTGGCTTGAAGAGTACGTGAAAAAAGCGAACGATGGTGGCATTGAGCGCGTGTTAGTTTAAAAAGGTTTGAACATTCATGCGATATATACCTGAGGCGCAATCGTCTACCGTCGTCACACATGAAATGGCTTTTGAGGCGATAGGCGAGGCCTTTCAGGCGGCTAGCGCACAAGGCTCGGTGGTGTTTCCGGCACTGATTGCCCACGGCTCAGATCCGCGCAATCGCTTTTCTGTAAAGTCTGGTGCCACAGAGGCTATCGCTGGTTTGAAAATGGGGTTTATCTGGCCGGGCAACACTGCGAGGGGTTTGCCTACGCATAACTCTGTCACGGTTTTGTTTAATCAAGACACTGGCGGCGTACATGCCGTGATCGAGTCGGGTGTCGTGAACGCGTATCGCACTGCTGCGGCCGATGCCGTAGCGACCAATCAGTTGGCGCGTAAAGATTCCAAGACGCTTGTGGCTTTTGGCGCTGGCAATCAGGCTGGCTACGATTGCATGGCAATCGCTCGCATTCGAAATATCGAGAAAGTGTTGGTGGTCAATGCGGATGCCGCGCGCGCAGAGCGCTTTGCCCAGCGCCTAGCTGCCCACGGGTTGAAAGTCGAACGCGCGTCGGCGCAAGAGGCTTGTGCACGCGCCGACATCATTGTGACGGCAACACCAGCAAAAGCGCCGTTGTTTGAAGCGGATTGGATACGTCCAGGCACACATATTTCGTGCATGGGTGCTGATGGCGTTG
Organism: Candidatus Methylopumilus sp.; assembly: GCA_021738045.1. Classification (GTDB taxonomy): domain Bacteria; phylum Pseudomonadota; class Gammaproteobacteria; order Burkholderiales; family Burkholderiaceae_B; genus Zwartia. The sequence continues at coordinate 882 of JAIPCU010000014.1, forward strand.
GCAAGCAAGAGTTGCCCACGGGCTTGTATGGCCGCTCACAGCTATTCTGTGACTTAGCGGCACAGTCAGTGTTGATTGGTGAGTTTCAACACGCTGCCGCATTGATTCAGGCCGGCACGGCGACCTTGACGCAAATCGGCGCCGTACTCAGCGGTCAAGCCTTGGGTCGTCAAGACGACCAAGCCATTACCATTTTTGATAGCTCAGGCATTGCACTGCAAGACCTTTATATCGCCGAGCGTTTGTTAAGCGCCTGCCCAGTCAGCGGCTAGGCCTCAAGCTCAAGCGCTGGCTCAAGCACCGACTCAGGCACCGACTCAAGCCAAGCTCAAGCTCAAGCTCAAGCGCCGACTTCAACCCCTGCAGCGAGAAGCGCCTCGCGGATCGCTTTGGCAAACGTGACTGCACCCGGCTGGTCGCCATGAATGCATAGCGTATCCGCTTGCACTTTCACCACGCTGCCGTCGTTCGCGGTAAGGGTGCCTGTTTGCACCATTTGCAAGACATGTTTGATCGACACTTGTACGTCTTCGATCATGGCACCTGGTTTGTTGCGTGGGCTGAGCGTGCCATCAGGTGAGTAGGTGCGATCACCAAAGACCTCTTGCGCGACACGCAGGCCAATCGACTGAGCGATCGGTACCATGGCGCTGCCTGCTAAGACAAAAAAGACAAGCTCGCGATCTACATCGTAGGTCGCTTGTGCCAAGGCACGGGCGAGCCCTTCGTCTTTGACTGCCATGTTGTACAGCTGGCCGTGTGCTTTGACATGGCGCAGACGAGCCCCTTGCGAGGCCGCGACGCCAGCTAAGGCGCCTATCTGTACGACCATCATGTCGTAGGCTTCTTGGTCGGTGATGGCCATATTGCGACGGCCAAAGCCTTGTAGGTCAGGCAACCCCGGATGGGCGCCGAGGGCAACGCCTTGTTTAAGCGCGGCGGCCACGGTCTTACGCATGGTGGCCGGATCCCCACCATGAAAACCACAGGCGATATTTGCGGATGAGACGAAGGGCAGAATGGCCTCGTCATTGCCGAGCTTCCAGACGCCAAAGCTCTCGCCCATATCGCAGTTCAGATCAATTTTTAGTGTCATCATGTCCTCAGTCATTTAGCAACAAGTTCTCAGCAATTGAGCAATAAGTTTTTAGTGATTTAGCAATAAGTTTCGTACAGGTTGTAGTGCGCCTGCAAGTGTCGCAAAAGCCTGCGCGCGGGCAACGTCAAGCGTCTGCGCCTGCTCAAGGCTAATGGCTTTGAAACTCACCATATCGCCAGGCCCCATCTGAGCCAGTCGGGGTAAGTCGACGCTCGCTACGTAAGCCATTTTGGGATAGCCGCCAGTGGTTTGACGATCGGCCATCAAGATGATTGGCTGGCCACCTGCAGGCACTTGGATGGTACCGAAGGTCGTGCCTTCAGAGATCATTTGACGGGGCGTTGTCATCAAAAGCGGTGCCCCTTGAAGGCGATAACCCATGCGCTCAGAGTCAGGGCTGACGCGGTAGGGTTCGGTGAGTAAGGCGGCACAGCTTTCGGGGGTGAACTCGTCCCATTGTTGGCCTTTCATCAGCCGTACAAAGGCCTGACGTGACTCTGCCAGGGCCGCTGGCAGATAGATTTTGAGCGACCATAAATCCATGGCGAGGTCTTCGAGCCCCTTATTTTTTAAAGGGCGCAGTAGAGGGATCTCATCGTCGCGTCGCAACGCACGGCCGTGCCAGCCACCCATGGCGCTGCGCAGATAGGTGCTGGTGCTACCGAGTACCGGCGTAAGCGCAAAGCCACCGTGCACCGCGAGGTAAGCGCGCGTGCCGTGCTGCCGCACCCCAAAGCTGAGTTCATCTTTTGCTCGAACGACGATAGGCCGATTCAGGATAAGTGGTTGTCCGTTTAAGGTGGCACTTAAGTCTGCACCGCACAGTGCGAGGCAGCACGGCTTGGTAAAACGAAGCGTTGGGCCTGTTAACGTAATCTCAAGGGTGGCCAAAGCGGGGTCGTTTCCGACAAGCACGTTGGCTAATCGGTGCGCGCGCTGGTCCATGGCACCCGCCACCGACACCCCCAAGTGCTGGTGCCCGAAGCGGCCGAGGTCTTGAAAGGTACTAAGCATGCCCGGCTTCAAAATTACCATGCTCATGCTTGTACCTGACTTTGTTCGGCGGCCAATTGGTCAAACTCTTTTGGCGAGATCGGAATAAAACGGATGTGATCGCCAGGCAGCAATAAGGTCGGTTGGACGCGCGTCAAATCGAACAACTTAAGTGGCGTGGCGCCCAAAATATGCCAGCCGCCCGGCAGTCGCGTGGGATAGATGGTTGACTGGCGATTGGCGATGGCGACAGAGCCGGCGGGCACGACCGTGCGCGGGACATCACGACGTGGCAGTGCGAATAAGGGGTCGTGGATGCCGATATAAGGGTGCCCAGGGGCAAAGCCCAGCATGAAAACCATACTGCCGGGTGCGCAATGCATTTGTATCACTTGTTGCTCGGTGAGGCCTGTGGCCTTCGCAACGTCGCTTAAGTCAGGGCCATGTTCGCCACCGTAGCAGACCGGAATGTCAACGGTTCGTTGCGCATGAGTCGCGGGCGCCAGGCCTGCTTGAATCAGTGCAGTGAGGCTTTCGGACAGACTTTGAAAGTTTGGCAAGCCCGTTGAAGGCTCTGCGTGATAATGCACCGCCACGCTTGTGTAAGAGGGCACCACATCGCTTACTCCAAGCAATTGCGCTAGCCGGATTTTTTCAGCGGCGGCCAGGCAAATCAAACCGGTCTCGGCGAGAATCGTATCGCCAAAATCTAGGCTTAGGCAGTGGTCGCCGAGGTGGCGTAACGTGAAGGTCGGTGCGATCATGCGGTGCATCAAGCTGCAGTAGACAAACGCCATGTACGCGTTAACAGTCGCAGTTTAAGCGTTTTTTTTGATTTTTAGCCGCAGCACTTTACCGGTTAGAGAGGGCGTTGTACGCGCTCAGCGTCGAACACTAAGCTAAAACAGCTACCTTGTCCAATTTTGCTTTGTACGTCAAGGATTGCATCATGCCGCATGGCGACATGTTTGGTGATGGCGAGCCCCAGCCCTGTGCCGCCAAGTGCGCGCGAGCGGCCACGATCGACCCTGTAGAAGCGCTCGCTTAAACGCGGCAGGTGTTCAGAGGCGATTCCAATCCCTGTGTCGGTCACGCTAAAACGGGCGCGACCGTCTGGTTGACTTTGCCATTTGACGCAAATGGTGCCAGCATCAGGCGTGTAACGAATCGCGTTCGTCAGTAGGTTCGAGAACGCAGAGGCGAGTTCAGAAGCATTGCCTGCAAGATCCACACCTGCTTCTATTTGCCAGTCCCAGTGATGGCGCCCGCCAGAGAGCGCTTCAATCTGCGTGCGCGCAGTGTCTATTAATTGCGCGATTCGCACACTTGTGAACTCTGCGCTTGGGGATGTCTCTAGGTCGGACAGCGTGAGCAAGTCGGTCACGAGCGCCTGCATGCGTTGCGCTTGTTCAGCCATGAGCCCAAAATACTGTTCGCGTTGTTGCGCGCTTAACGCACCCTCAGGGGCATCACGCAAGGTTTCAACAAAGCCCGCCAGCACCGTCAGTGGTGTGCGCATTTCGTGCGAAACATTTGCAACAAAATCGCGACGCGTGGTTTCGAGTTTCTCGATTTGAGTCAGATCGCGAGTGATCAGCAGCGTGCGATCGCGCGCGTAAGGAACCAAGCGCAGCAGCAGATTGTAATTACCACTTGCGTGGGTGATTTTAAGAGCGAGTGGTTCAGACCAGTTGCCCGATTTGACGTAAGCCGCAAAGGCCGGCGCGCGAAGGATATTTTGTAAGTTTTGTCCGAGATCCTGCTCGGGTTGCAGGTGTAGTTGCTTTTCTGCCGCGAGATTAAACCATCTGATTTGTAGGTCAGTGGTCAAGGTGACGACCCCGACAGGTAGTGCTTGACCCGCGGCCATGGCGCTAGTGCTGGTCTCTTCAAGCTCTTGGATGGTGGCGACCTGATCGCGCAGGCGGCGGTAGAGCGCCGCCACAACGTCATCCCAAGGGCCCACGTCAGCGGGTGGGTCTTGATCCGGCGACAGAATCCAGCGCGCCACGCGTTCAGCGTGCCGGCGCCGAATGACCAAGAGTAAGCCGGTGGTCAGCGATAGCGCAACCCAGCCGAGCGAGTTTTGCCAGCGATATTCAATCGCCAGAGCAATCGCTGACAAAAACCCAATAAATAAAAGAGTGCGTTTCCAGCTCATGCGCCTGATTGTCGCATCAAGCTTAAGATTTCGGAATCACTGGAGTAAATCGGTAGCCGCTGCCGCGCACCGTTTCGATATGAAGGTCGTGTTTCGAGGGTTCGAGCGCCTTGCGCAGGCGGCGGATGTGCACATCGACAGTACGCTCTTCAACAAATACGTGATCGCCCCATACCTGGTCGAGCAACTGGCCGCGTGAAAACACTCGCTCGGGATGCGTCATAAAAAAATGAAGCAGACGAAATTCGGTCGGCCCGATGGCAAGTTGTTGGCTATAGCCCGTGAGGCGGTGCGAGGTGGGGTCTAGCTTGAGCCCTTCGACCTCGATCAGGTCATCGGTCAGTTGCGGGGCGCGTCTGCGCAACACTGCCTTGATACGAGCCATCAGTTCTTTGGGCGAAAAGGGCTTAGTGATGTAATCGTCTGCGCCCGCCTCAAGCCCGTCTACCTTGTCTTGCTCGGCGCCTTTTGCGGTGAGCATAATGACGGGTACTAAACGGGTGCGCTCATCGCTCCGTAGCTTTCGCGCTAAGGTGAGGCCCGAAGCACCCGGCAGCATCCAGTCAAGTAGGATTAAATCGGGTAATTCGGCTCGAATGAGCGTTTCTGCTTGCGCGACATCGAAGGCGCGCAAGACCTTATGACCCGCAAACGATAAGTTGACGGCGATGAGCTCTTGGATGGCTGGTTCGTCTTCAACGACTAGAATGGTGCTTGACATGGTGGATACCAGTTTAAATAGCCCGCTTACGCGCGCGACATGAACATAGTATGGCGGCAATATGTCATGTATATGACAGTTTACTTAACCAAGCGGCTGTATGCGCGATGCGCAACGCCACACGATGCCTCTGCCGCCTGGGCAGTGGACATTAGCAACAAGCGGGGTAAGAGGGATGGCAGACGAGAACACGCATTTTGGTTATCAGACGGTCGCTGAATCAGAGAAGGCGGCCAAGGTCGCACAGGTGTTTCACTCTGTGGCCTCGCGCTACGATGTTATGAACGATCTGATGTCTGCCGGCTTACACCGCGTCTGGAAGGCCTTCACCATCGGGCGCGCTGCGGTACGCCCCGGCATGAAGGTGTTGGACATTGCTGGGGGCACGGGCGATTTGGCCCGCACCTTTGCCAAGCAGGCAGGCCCGCAGGGTGAGGTCTGGCTGACAGATATCAACGACTCGATGCTACGTGTTGGGCGCGATCGGTTGCTCGACGATGGTGTGGTGCTGCCTTGCGCAGTCTGCGACGGTGAGCACTTGCCATTCGCGTCAAATTATTTTGACCGTGTGACGGTAGCCTTTGGTTTGCGCAACATGACCCACAAAGACCGTGCCTTAGCTGAGATGACACGGGTGCTGAAACCGGGGGGCAAATTGTTGGTACTCGAATTTTCAAAGATTGCAGCGCCACTGGCCCCGGCTTATGACTGGTATTCGTTCAAGATCTTGCCCTGGCTCGGTCAAAAAGTGGCAGGTGATGCGGATAGTTATCGGTATTTGGCCGAATCGATTCGTATGCATCCCGATCAAGAAACACTCAAAGGCATGCTAAGCGAGGCAGGGTTATCGCGCGTGCAGTTTTTTAACCTGTCGGCGGGCTTAACGGCCTTGCATGAGGGCGTTAAGCTGGGCTAACGTGCGATCTTTCTGGTCGATGGTTAAGCAATGATTAGCCAAGCTTAAACGCTGAAATATGACGCACAGCGGAACTTCTGCACATTTTTATCGTCCATGCTTTACAACCTGTTCAGCTTTAAGTAAGATTCAGGTTCTAGTAAGATTTGAGAGTCTTCGACTTTTAAACACTATTTGAATGTTTTGGCGCTTTGGCGCCGAGGAGCTCAAGATGTCCCGATTTGTTACTCGTCTGTTTGCAGCAGCACTCATCACCTTAGGCGGCGTATCGTTGTCTGCGGTCACTTTCGACGCCCAGGCGGCGCGTGCCGGTAGCGGCACCAGCTCTGGCAAGCAATCCAGCAATGTCAGCAGCCAAAAGCCTGCAGCCCCAGCTGCGGCAACTGGCTCAACAGCACAAAAGAGCGCAACGCCCGCAGCTGCACCTGCTGCTGCCGCGGCAAAGCCTAGTGGCGCTTCGCGTTGGCTTGGCCCCTTGGCCGGTATCGCTGCAGGCTTAGGTATTGCAGCGCTGTTGTCGCACTTTGGTCTTGGTGGCGCGATGGCCGACTTCTTAATGGTGGCGTTGTTGGCCGGTGTGGCGATCTTTGCTGTGATGTTCGTACTGCGTAGAATGCGCGGCGGTTCGGCAGCACAACCTGCAGCACAAGGTGCAGGCAACGCGTCGGCAGGGCAGCCACCTGCCAACGAGATGTACCGCGAAAGTGCTGCGCCTAGCGCCGCACCTGTTGCGATGCCCGCTTCAGCGACGGGCTCAATGTCGGCCGCAGGGTTTGGTTCAGATGCACCAGCGCCTGATCAAAATTGGTTTATCCCAGCTGACTTTGATACCAATCGCTTCTTGCAAGAAGCTAAAGCACAGTTCGTCTCGATTCAGAAAGTTTGGGATAGTGGCGATCTGACTCAAATGCGTAACTTCTTGACCGACGATCTGCTGAAAGAGTTGCAGGCACAGTTGTCAGGGCGTGTTGGCGAAAACCACACCGAAGTGGTGTTGCTCAACGCTGAAATGCTAGGCATCGAAAAGGTCACTGACGGTCATTTGGCAAGCGTGCGCTTTTCGGGCATGTTGCGTGAGCAAGCCGGTGCAGAAGCATTCCGCTTCGAAGAAGTCTGGAACCTCTTTAAACCTGAGCAAGGTGGTTGGTTGTTGGCAGGTATTCAACAAATCCCAGTGACTCACGCCAGCTAAGTTAGTGCTTCAACGCTGCATCTAAAAACGCCCGCCTAGCGGGCGTTTTTATGCCCATTTCAACCGACGGTCAGTTCACCCGTTAAACTACGCCTTCGAATAGACTCCTAGTGCCTGCGCCTACGTGACCATTGCCCTACCTTCTCTGCCGACGCGGTTCGCCTTACACCCCGTCAGGTTCTGGGCGCACGCCTTCAATCTGTTGACTCGGCAGCAACCCTGGGCAGCGCAACGTTTGGCCGCTCATGCCGGGCAAACACTGCGGATCTGTCTTGGCGGTTTTCAGGTGACGTTCACCATTGGGCACGATGGCGCTCTCGAGGCCGCAGACCCAGCAGTCGTGCCTGATGTCGTGCTTGAGTTGATCGCTGAAAAACTATCGTTAACGGCCCTACTAACACCCGATGCACGCACCGATATTGCCCAAGGTGTACATGTCACCGGGCAGGCTGCGTTAGCACAAGTTGTATCTGATCTGGCGCGAGATTTGCGCCCAGATCCCGAAGATGCCCTAGCCAAATGGCTAGGAGATGTACCCGCGCGCCGCCTGACGACAGGCGTACAAGGCGTGTTAGCTAGTGCCCAATTGTTCGCGCGCGGCGTGGCCGAAAATCTTGCTGAATATCTCTCTGAAGAAACCAACACCTTGGCGACTGCTCCTGCCCTCGCGTCGCTAACGCAAGAGCGTGTGCGCACCTTGGCTCACTTAGATCAAATCGATCGGCGACACGCTGCACTGCAAGCGCGACTGTCGCGCCTCATACCGCCCCGCGGCACTTCGGTATGATGTCTTTGCCCCGCCTGTTGCGCATCATCGTCGTTGCGCTTCGCTATCGACTCGACGAGCTCGTTCTGTCGGGCATTGAACACCCCGTGGCCTATCGCTTGCTGTGGCTAGTGCGCTTAGGTTCGCGCCCAACAATGCCGCGTGGCTTGCGTCTGCGTCTTGCCCTTGAAGCGCTCGGCCCCATCTTTGTGAAATTTGGGCAAGTGCTGTCGACTCGCCGCGACTTAATTCCGATGGATATTGCGGATGAACTGGCGTTGTTGCAAGATCGGGTCGCACCGTTTGCTTCAGACAAAGCCGCTGCCATGATTGAAGCGGCGCTTGGAGCGCCCACCTCGACACTGTTTGCACAGTTTGAAACCGATCCAGTGGCTTCGGCATCCATTGCTCAGGTGCACTTTGCTGTGCTCCATGATGGCCGTCATGTCGCGGTCAAAGTATTGCGCCCGGGCATGCTCGAAGTGATTGATAAAGATCTTTCGCTGATGCGCGTGCTTGCCGGCCTGATACAGCGCTTGGTCCCCGACGGGCGGCGCTTAAAGCCTCGTGAGGTTGTCGCCGAATTTGATAAGCACCTGCATGACGAGCTTGACCTGTTGCGTGAGGCCGCAAATTGCAGTCAGTTACGCCGTAATTTTGGCCCTGAGAGCAAGCGTGGTGAGCTGCTGTGGGTACCCGAGGTCATGTGGGATTATTGCGCCTCGACCGTCTTTACGATGGAGCGCATGTACGGTATCCCAGTCAGCCAAATTGAACGCCTAAAGCAAGCGGGTGTTGATATTCCTACACTGGCGCGGACCGGCGTCGAAATATTTTTTACGCAAGTTTTCGATGATGGTTTTTTTCATGCTGACATGCACCCGGGCAATATTTATGTCTCGGATCAGCCCGCGACGCTCGGCCGGTATATCGCACTCGATTTTGGTATCGTGGGGTCGCTCTCTGAGTTTGATAAAAACTATCTTGCCCAAAACTTTTTAGCATTTTTCCAACGTGATTACCGCCGTGTGGCGCGTTTGCACATTGAGTCAGGCTGGGTGCCAGCGACCACGCGCGAAGAAGAGCTCGAAGGGGCAGTTCGTGCAGTCTGCGAGCCCTATTTTGACCGGCCTTTGGCTGAAATCTCACTTGGACAAGTGTTATTACGCCTGTTTCAGACCTCTAGGAGGTTTAATGTCGAAATACAGCCCCAGTTGGTACTGTTGCAAAAGACCCTTTTAAATGTCGAAGGATTAGGTCGCCAGCTCGATCCGCAGTTAGACTTATGGAAAACGGCCAAACCTTACCTTGAGCGTTGGATGCTTGAGCGGGTTGGTTTAAAGGGAACTCGTAAGAAGCTGCTGCAAGAGGCAGGTCAGTGGGCGCAGTGGTTACCTGAATTACCGCGGTTGGTGCATGCCCAACTCAGTCGCGCAGATGTGTCGAGTCAGGTCTTGCACGAGCTGCAGCAAATGCGGCGCGCGCGAGAGCAAAGCAATCGTGTATTGGTGGCATTAACGGGCGTGGCTGCCCTGAGTTTGGCAGTTGCACTCTGGACGCTAATGCGTTGATTGAAATTTAAACATTAAAGGCAGTGAATATGCTCTACACAGAACTTTTTAAGTCAATGGAATCCGTGCGCTGGAACATGGCCACCGATATTCCGTGGCAAGACTTCGATCGCAGCAAGCTCACTGACGAGCAAGCGCAGACGATCAAAATGAACGCCATCACCGAATGGGCTGCGCTGCCTGCGACTGAAATGTTTTTGCGTGATAACCGCGACGACAGCGATTTTTCGGCCTTTATGTCGGTCTGGTTTTTTGAAGAGCAAAAGCACTCTCTCGTGTTGATCGAGTACTTGCGCCGCTTTGCCCCCGACTTGGTTCCCACTGAAGAAGAACTGCACCGCGTGCGCTTCGAGTTTGACCCAGCGCCGCCGCTCGAAACACTGATGCTGCATTTCTGTGGCGAGGTCCGTCTCAATCACTGGTACCGTCGTGCCTCTGATTGGCACACCGAGCCTGTGATCAAAGAAATTTATAAAGTCATTGCACAAGACGAGGCTCGTCACGCAGGTGCTTATTTACGTTATATGAAGCGCGCGCTCACGCAACGCGGACAAGAAATCGGCGCGCAAGCGCGTATGGCGTTTGCCAAAATCGGTGTGTTGATGGCGTCGGCGCACCGCACGCCCCAGGCCTTGCATCCAACGAATCTTCATGTCAATAAAGACATGTTTCCCAATGATACCGTTCAGTCAAAACTGCCTGAGCCAGGATGGCTTGAGCGTTGGTTAGACAATCAAATTGTCTTTGATAAAGACTGGGAACATAAAGTTAGCACGCGTATTTTGCATAACATGTCGCTCTTAATGGATAGCTCATTTAAGACCGTGCAAGACTTGAACCGCTACCGCAAAGAACTGATTCGCTCAGCCTCGGGGGCTGTAGGCTCGGTCGCTTGAGCGCGCGGTTCGAAGCCAAGATCCTTTCAGCGCAGCAGTCTGTTGAAAGGATCGCAGGCGGCCAGTGGCCCAAGCCTTTGGTGTTTACCAACGGTGTGTTTGATATCCTGCATCGCGGTCACGTCACCTATCTAGATGAGGCAGCACAGCTTGGTGCAACCTTAGTCGTAGGTGTGAACTCGGATGCCTCTGCTAAGCGGTTGGGCAAAGGACCAGACCGCCCACTGAACACAGCAGCCGATCGCGCTGCATTGTTAGCTGCTCTCGAATGCGTGACTGCAGTCGTTGTCTTCGATGAAGACACACCTCTTGAAATCATCGGGCAACTTCGGCCCGATATCATCGTCAAGGGTGGGGATTACGAGATGCAAGTGTTGCCCGAAACCAAGCTCGTTGAGTCGTGGGGCGGTAAAGCTGTCGCAATACCGTTTGAGTTCGCACGCTCAACGACTAATCTGGTTGAAAAAATTCGACAGCGCTAGCGACCGGTAGCAGCTGTAAGGTTTTCAACACTTGAACCACCAGCGGTAGATGTTCAGGCCGGTTTTAACCAAGTTAGCGGAAATCCTTTTTGCCCAAGCGGCGGATGGCAACCGGAGGCCGCTGCCGTTTGTTTGGCCCCTACCGCTCAGACGTCATTTAGAACTTGAAGCGTGAACCACAGGCCCCAGTGAGCGGCTTAATCACGGTCTCGAACAGTGATGTGGTTTCAAAGCTCGCTGCAGTCGTGCGGGTGATGCGATAGGCAGTCATTGAGGGTGACTGGCCGACGATCACGACCATGCGGCCACCAAGCTTCAATTGATACTTGAGTGCATTTGACACTTTGTCGACCCCGCCGCTGACCAAAATTGCATCGTATTCTGCGGTGCCCCAACCGTTATTACCGTCACCCACTTCAACTGTGACATTTTTGCAAAGTGCTTTTTGCAAATTTTGTTGGGCAAAGCTTGCTAAGCGTGGATCGATTTCAATTGACGTGACGGTGCGAGCCAACTGCGCGAGCAAGGCCGCCTGATGACCCGAGCCGGTACCGATTTCGAGCACGCAGTCGTCGTGTTTGAGTTGCAAGAGCTGGGTGAGACGGGCCTCAAGTTTGGGGCTGAGCATTGACTGACGTGTGTCGACACTGCCTAGCTGCAAGGGGATCTCAATATCTGCAAACGCCAAGCTGCGAAAGTTGGTCGGCACAAACAGTTCGCGTTGTACCTTGAACAGGGCCTCAATCACATTGGCGTCAAACACGCCGACTGGCCGAATTTGTTGTTCGACCATATTGAAACGGGCACGTTCAAACTCAGGCAAAGTCATTGCATTCATAATCTAGTGTGCGAAGGCACTTATTGCGGAAAACCCTTATTGTAAGGGTTTTCCTGACCAAAGCGCATGAAAATGGTGCACGGGGCCGTGACCGTGACCAACCTTGAGTGCGTCTGACTGGGTAATGGCTTGGACGAGGTAGTGTTTAGCGCGCTTAGTCACCTCAGGTACGTCTTGCAGCTGTGGCAACAGGGCTGTTATGGCGGCCGATAGGGTGCAACCTGTTCCGTGCGTGTTGCGCGTTGGGATCCGGTGCCCCGGCAGCTCGATCATTTTGTCGCCATCGTGCAGCACGTCAATCGTGTCGTTACCGGGCAGGTGCCCACCTTTCACGAGTACCCAGCGATGCCCGCCGTGGGTCATCAGGTTACGCAAGCGTTCGGCTACCCGGCGCATCTCGCGCACGGTCTCGACTGAACGCATCTCAAGTAAGACCCCAGCTTCGGGCAAATTTGGAGTAATTAAGGTTGCCAATGGAAGTAATTGCTCACGTAGGGCGCCGATCGCCTTTTGCTCGAGCAGTAAATCGCCACTCTTTGAGACCATGACGGGATCCAGAACGAGATGGGCTGGCAAGAAGTGCCCGAGGCGGTCTGCGACGACTTCGATGATGCCAGTCTGCCCTAGCATCCCGAGTTTGACGGCATGGATTTCAACATCGGCAAACAGAGTGTCAATTTGCGCACGCACAAACTGTGGGTTGACGGGCGAGATCTCGGTGACTGCCTGAGTATTTTGTGCGGTCAGAGCCGCCACCACCGCGCAGCCATAGGCGCCCAAGGCGCTCATTGCCTTGATGTCGGCCAAAATGCCAGCGCCCCCTGAGGGATCCATGCCGGCGATGGTCAACGTGTTGGGAATGACGCGTACTGCAGTTTCGTCACTCATGTCTTGGTGTTCGAGGCAAGGGGCGCGATGAGACCCGTAGTGGGTGAGCTTGGCGCCGCCTGGTAAGTTTTGCGCGGTACGCGCCCAGCCAGAAATGCCTCACGACCCGCCTCAACGGCTTTTTTCATGGCGCTCGCCATGAGCACGGGGTGTTGTGCGCCAGCAATTGCGGTGTTCATTAGCACGCCATCGCAGCCAAGCTCCATGGCAATGGCGGCGTCTGAGGCCGTGCCGACGCCCGCATCGACCAAAACAGGAACTTTTGCCTGATCAATAATCAAGCGCAGGTTCCAGGGGTTGAGGATCCCCATCCCCGAACCAATCAGTGAGGCTAACGGCATGACTGCGACGCAACCGATGTCTTCGAGCATGCGGCATTGGATCGGGTCGTCGGTGCAATAGACCATCACGTGAAACCCGTCAGCCACCAAGGTCTTAGCCGCAGCGAGTGTTTCGGGCATATTCGGAAACAAGGTGTGCGGGTCGCCAAGTACCTCTAGTTTGACTAAGGTGTGCCCATCTAAGAGTTCACGCGCCAACCTGAGGGTGCGTACGGCGTCGTCGGCCGAATAGCAGCCAGCAGTGTTGGGCAGCAGGGTGAATTGGCTAGGGGGCAAATACTCAAGCAAGCTAGGCTCGCCAGCTGTTTGGCCGATATTGGTGCGACGAATGGCGACGGTAATAATCTGCGCACCGCTGGCATCAATTGCCTCGCGTGTTTGCGCAAAATCTTTGTACTTTCCGGTGCCCACAAGCAGGCGCGAATGGTAGGCGGTACCGGCAATCACCAAAGGATCAGGCGAGTCTGTTTTCATATTTTTTCAGTAAGTCAATGCGTGGTGACTGGTGACAACCCGGTCGCGATCGGTACAGTTTAACGTGAGTGGGCAAGAGGGTGCAGCCGTTCGGGCGTGAGGCTATTTTCGACTTTGCTCGATCAGTTCACAAATGGGCTCGGCCGCTTCGATTAAGCGTGGACCAGACCGAAACACGGCATCCGCATCCACCATAAATACGCGACCTAGCCGCGCCGCCGGCAGGCCTGCGCTCTGCCAGTGACTCACACCGGCGCTATCCACGACTGGCGCGGCCCCCGCACCGATGCGTGCGATTAGCACTAACTCAGGCGCTCGGGCAGCTAGCTGCGCAAGACTGAGCTTTGGTGCCCCCACTCCGTCTTCGGTGATGATGTTGCTGCCGCCACATAACGTGACGACGTCAGATAAGAGATGCTCGCGCGTCAAGGCGCCCTCGGGTTCGGTGCCAGCCTGCAGCAACACCCGCACGACGCGCTTGCCGGCAGCCGCCCGGGCCAAGGCGTCTAACTTCTGGCGTAGGGCCTGCGCGCGCGCCTGCGCGACTGGGGCGGTACCTAACAGAACACCAAAGGTTTCGACGCTGTCTGCGATTTCAATGAGCGAGGTAGGTGTGCTGATAAATATGGGGACGTTCAGCGCTTTGAGCGAGTCAAGTTCAGTGGTCAGCCAGCCAAATATTAAATCTGGCTTGTACGCTGCCACACGAGCTGGCTCTGGCGCGCGTTGATCACCAAGCTTTTGCAGGCTAAGAGCCTGGGGCGGAAAATTACTACCCTCTGTCGTTGCCACCAACTTATCGCCGCCACCTGCAGCAAAAATTAACTCAGTGGTGTGAGGCGAAAGCGAGACGACCCGACGGGCGGGCCCTTTGAGTAGTACCGCGCGACCGCTGTCATCGATGACCTCGATTTCAGTCGCACTAGCTGCGAAGGTCAAGACACAGCACACTAGAAAACTAGCCCGACAAAAAAACGCGCGCATCACACCGTTTGCTCAACAATAACTCGATGACTGATGCTACATCCGCCACGCCAAGTTGACAAATACATTCGAGCCCAAGGTGCTGTAGCCCTGTATAAGTGTGTACTGTTTGCCAAAGACGTTGTTCCAGCGCACTTGCACTTCAGCGCCAGAGGGTAGGGGATAGCTGCCCTGCAGGTTAAGTAAACTATAGCCACCCAGAGTGCCGCCTGACATGGTGTCTTTGCGCTCGCTGCTGACATACCATTCGGCCGTTAAGCGGGCACGCCACAAGGCTTGATCTAACGCAAGTTTCGCAACTTGCTGCGCCCGTTGGGGCAATAAGGCTCCGGTCTCGGCGTTGCGTGGGTCAAGCCAGTTCAGGCTGCCTCGCACTTGCGTATCGCTGTTGAAGCGATGCGAACCAAACAGACTGACGCCTTGAATCAGCGCCTGTCCGACATTGATTGGCGCGTAGGGTGAGTAAATATCCCCAGGTACCACCGGCTGAGTCAAGATCAAGTTCGTGATCTCGTTGCGATACGCGACCAAACTTAATTGCGTTTTTTCAGTTGAGTACTTCAACCCCAGCTCGATATTGCGCGACTTCTCTGGTTGCAGAAAAGGGTTGCCCGCATAGAAAGGTGTCACCGGCCAGTAGAGTTCGTTAAAGTTAGGCGCACGAAAGCCTGTGTTGGCACCGACCGTGGCTCGCCATTGCGGCGTGAGCGACAGCCCGTACACCAGGCTTCCCGTCACAAAGTTGCCGTACTGCGAATTATTGTCGTTGCGCACGCTTGCTTGCACCGACTGTGGTCCCCAAGCACCCCGATAGATCCCGAACAGCGAATTGGTGTACCGCGTGGTTTGTTGATAGTTCACAAAGGCGGCTTGTGGATAGCCGCCATTTGAAAGGGTGCCATCGACGCTCTGTTCTAAACGTTCGTAACCCAGAGATACGATCTGGGTAGGTGAAAACTTAAGGTCGTTTTGCCACAAGTATTGGCCTTGGCGCGTCGCAAAATGTTGCTTACCATCAAGCGGGTTATTCGGTACAAGATCAGAGCCAGCGTTCACCGTCTGATAGCGCTCGTTGGTATAGCCGGCACGTAACGTACTTGTCCAAAAATCAGATATTCGATTTTTGCTGGTCAGCATATTGGTGCTGACAGTTTGAATGCCGCGGTCGTTGAAGTCAGGCGTGCCGGCATCGTAGCCGCCATTGACGCTAGATTGATAGCTTTGAAAAGTCAGTGTTTGACCCGGCTTCCAGGTGTAGCCTAAGGTGCCTCCGACGTTGCTACGGTAGTACGAGTCTTTGTCGGGGTTGTAAGAGTAATTGCCTGGTTTCGTGGCGTTGGTGCCCCCGCTCTGGCCGTACCCGCCAAACAAGCTGTAGACCCAGCCGTCTGCAGCTCCTGACAATCCCGCGTCATATTGTGTGGTGCCGTAGCTGCCGACCCCTGTATTCGCATAGGCCGAAAACGGCCGATCTTGGTCGCCCCGCGTGATGATGTTGATCACACCACCGATGGCATCTGCGCCATAGAGGCTGCTCGCGGTGCCTCGCACGATCTCAACGCGTTCGATACTGTTGAGTGGGATTGCACCCAGCGGCGCATCGCCGGTGGTGGCACTATTGATACGCAGGCCGTCAATCAAAATCAAGGATTGATTGCTATTGGTGCCGCGAATATTGACGCTGCTCAGCGGCTGCGGGCCACCATAGTTAAGCGCCTCGATCCCGTGTTCTCGAGCGAGCGCGTCAGCTAAGGTACCGTTCGGCAAGGTGTCAAGCTCCTCTCGACCGATCACACTGTTGTCGCCTAACGTGTCTGAAAGGGCCTCGGCGGTACGCCCAGGTGTTACTACGATAGTGGCAAGTTGCGGGGTGGGGCCAAGCTTTAGCTCGGCAACAGAGCTCTCGCGGGTTGCTTGGACAGAAACAGTGCTCGTCGCTGTCGTAGCCAAGTTTGAGGGGAGAGTTTGTGCGAGTGCGCTGGTCGAGACGGCCAAGGCCGCGGCAGCGGCGCCGAGCCGATAGGTTAAATGTTGCATCAGTACTACCTCGTGTTGGTCTGCGTCCCCGCAGGCCTTGAACGTTCAAAAAGATTCCGTACCCCGTGGGGTTGTTATCTTTGCTTAAACTGGCCGGTATCGGGCTGGCACCAAGGTTTTATTGCTAAAACCTTGGTGTTGACCGTTGCGGGGGCAGCACAGGCACAACCGTCTTGCGACGTGTTTCCCTGTTTCCCGTTTAACTTTCCCAATGCGGTACGCAACCCTAAAAGCGCGCACCTGTATGCATCGAAAGCACCAGTTCTAAGGCGAATGTTACACCACGGTGTTTTTGGTAAACTGTACTGTCAGCCATTGGTTTGTCTGAAGCTGCAGTTTGCGCGGTGTTTGACCGACAATTTGCCCCTCATGGTTGTTCGAATGTTCAGTGCTTTTATTCTAGTTTTTAGTGCTTGTCGTTTGATGGCGCTTTAAACCCGGTGCAGACTCTCATTGCATCGCCACTCAGATTTTTAGCGTCGTGATGGCTTACCCTAAACTACCTTTTCCGCTTGCAAGCTATACCCGAGGCGCTGACTTTGCGCGCGCGCTGGGTTCCCGCATCATGATTCTTGATGGTGCGATGGGCACCATGATTCAGCAATACAAACTCACTGAAGCCGACTTTCGCTCAGAGCGTCTTGCTGCTCACGGTAAAGACGTTAAAGGCAACAACGAATTACTTTCGCTGACCCGCCCCGATATCATCCTTGAAATTCATAAGCAGTACCTCGCTGCTGGTTGCGACGTGATCGAAACCAACACCTTTGGTGCGACCACGATTGCGCAAGGGGATTACGAGCTAGCCGAGCTGGCTTATGAACAAAATATCGAGTCTGCTCGCCTGGCGCGAATCGCCTGCGATGCTTACAGCACGCCTGAGCGCCCACGCTTTGTCGCAGGCGCCTTAGGGCCTCAGCCTAAAACTGCTTCGATCTCACCCGATGTGAATGACCCGGGCGCGCGCAACGTGACGTTTGATGAATTGCGTGTGGCTTACACCGAGCAACTGAACGGTTTGCTCGATGGTGGGGTCGATCTCATTTTGATTGAAACCATTTTCGATACGCTGAACGCCAAGGCAGCAATTTTTGCGGTTGAAGAAGTCTTTGAAGCGCGCGGTGAGCGCCTGCCTGTGATGATTTCTGGCACCGTCACTGACGCCTCAGGGCGGATTTTGTCGGGTCAAACCGTCGAGGGGTTCTGGAACTCAGTTCGTCACGCGCGCCCCATCACGATTGGTTTGAATTGCGCACTCGGTGCGGCGCTGATGCGTCCCTATATCGCCGAGCTTGCAAAGATTTGTGATACCTACGTTTGCGTGTATCCCAATGCGGGTCTACCAAATCCCATGAGTGATACTGGCTTTGATGAAACGCCCGCAGACACTTCAGCGTTGCTTGAAGAGTTCGCCCGCGCAGGCTTGGTCAATATGGCTGGTGGTTGTTGCGGAACCACACCCGAACACATTCAAGCGATTGCCGAAAAAGTTCAAGCCTTGCCTATCCGGGTGGTACCCGAGATCGCGGTTAAAACGCGTCTGTCAGGTCTTGAGGCGCTGAACATCGATGATGAATCGCTGTTTGTTAACGTTGGCGAGCGTGCGAACGTCACGGGCAGTAAGGCCTTTGCCCGCTTAATCCGCGAAGAAAAATACGACGAGGCCGTTGCGGTCGCACGCCAACAAGTTGAAAATGGCGCGCAAATCATTGATATCAACATGGACGAAGCCATGCTTGATTCGGTGGCGTGCATGCATCGCTTTTTGAACATGATCGCCTCAGAGCCCGACATCGCACGCGTGCCGGTCATGATCGATAGTTCAAAGTGGTCTGTCATTGAAACCGGCCTAAAGTGCGTGCAAGGCAAATCGATCGTGAATTCGATCTCGTTAAAAGAGGGTGAAGAGCCGTTCTTAAAACAAGCGCGGTTATGTCGCTTATACGGCGCCGCCGCTGTGGTGATGGCCTTTGACGAAAAAGGTCAGGCCGATACGCTTGAGCGTCGCAAAATGATTTGTACGCGCGCTTACAACTTGTTGATCGACAAGGTTGGGTTTCCGCCCGAAGATATTATTTTTGATCCAAACGTCTTTGCCATCGCCACGGGCATCGACGAGCATAACCACTACGCAGTCGATTTCATTGAGTCCACCAAATGGATTCGAGAGAATCTGCCTCACGCACGCATCTCTGGCGGGGTCTCGAATGTCAGTTTCTCGTTCAGAGGCAACGAACCGATCCGCGAGGCAATTCATACGGTGTTTTTGTATCACGCGATTCGCGAAGGCATGACCATGGGGATCGTCAACGCGGGCCAATTGGGCGTGTACGCCAATATCGACCCAGTGTTGCGCGAGTTAGTTGAAGACGTGGTGCTAGATCGTGAATAAAGCCAAAGCGCTGGGCAAAAAAGATTTAAACGATACGCGCACGCCAACCGAGCGCTTGGTTGAATTCGCCGAAAACTTTAAAGGCAACGGCATCAAGCGCGAAGAAGACCTTGCATGGCGCCAGCAATCGGTAGATAAGCGTCTGGCCCATGCCATGGTGCACGGCATGACGCAGTTTATTGTTGAAGATACTGAAGAAATTCGCCAGCAGATTGCCGATCGCAACGGTCGCCCCATCGAGGTGATCGAAGGCCCGCTCATGGATGGCATGAACATCGTGGGCGATTTGTTTGGTGAAGGAAAAATGTTTTTGCCGCAGGTGGTGAAGTCTGCCCGCGTGATGAAGCAAGCCGTCGGGCACCTGATCCCGTTTATCGAAGCTGAAAAAAAGCTCATCGAGGCTGCGGGTGGTGACGTCCGTGCAAAAGGCAAAATCGTGATCGCAACCGTCAAGGGCGATGTGCACGATATTGGCAAAAACATCGTCACGGTGGTGCTTCAGTGTAATAACTTTGAAGTCGTCAATATGGGTGTGATGGTGCCGGCCGCCGAGATTTTGGCGCGCGCCAAAGCAGAAAAAGCTGACATTGTTGGCCTATCGGGTTTGATTACGCCAAGCCTTGAAGAGATGGCCTACGTCGCCAGCGAGATGCAGCGCGATGAATATTTTCGCAGCCGCAAAATCCCGTTGATGATTGGCGGCGCCACAACCAGTCGGGTGCATACGGCTGTAAAAATTGCGCCGCATTATGAGGGCCCAGTGATTTATGTACCGGATGCCAGCCGTTCGGTGGGTGTTGCGCAAAATCTGGTCTCTGAAACCGCCAATACGTATCTTGAAGAGCTTGCCGTTGAGTACGAGGACGTACGTCGTCGCCATGCTGCACGAAAAGCCACGCCGCTGATGTCGCTGGTGGATGCGCGTGCCGCAAAGCTCGCGATTGATTGGGCGGGCTATACGCCGCCGCGCCCAAAATTTATTGGTCGCCGCACCTTCAAAAATTTCGACTTGGCCGAGTTGGCAAGCTACATCGATTGGACGCCGTTTTTTCAAACGTGGAGCTTGTTTGGTCAATATCCGGCAATCTTAGAGGACAAAATTGTGGGCGAACAAGCCCGGTCGGTGTTGGCCGATGGCCAGGCGATGCTTAAACGCATGGTCGATGGCCGCTGGTTAACAGCCAATGGCGTTGCGGCGTTTTACCCTGCCAATACTGTCAATGATGATGACATCGAAATCTACACAGACGAGACGCGCGAAAAAGTATTGTTCACCTGGCGTGGTTTGCGTCAGCAGGGCATGAAGCGCGAGGGTATTGAAAACAAATGTTTGGCTGACTTTATTGCGCCCAAAGAGTCTGGCGTGATGGATTACATCGGTTTGTTTGCGGTCACAGCAGGCTTGGGTATCGAGAAAAAAGAACAAGAATTTGAACGTGCCAACGACGACTATTCAGCGATTATGTTTAAGTCTTTGGCTGATCGCTGCGCAGAGGCGTTTGCCGAGGCGCTTCACGCGCGTGTTCGCAAAGATATTTGGGGCTATGTGCCCGATGAGTCTTTGACCAACGAGCAAATGATCAAAGAAGCCTATCAAGGGATCCGGCCTGCGCCAGGCTACCCTGCTTGCCCAGAGCATGTGGTCAAACGTGAAATGTTTGAGGTGCTTGACGGTGCCGATATCGGCATGATGCTGACAGAAAGCTATGCCATGCACCCTGCAGCCAGCGTATCGGGATTTTATTTTAGCCACCCACAGTCGCAGTACTTTAGCGTGGGCATCATTGGCGATGATCAAGTAGCCGATTACGTCAAGCGCTCGGGTCGCACAGAAAAAGACGTTAAAAGAACGTTGGCGCCTAATCTAGGCTGATGCGACGCGTAACAAGCCCTGTTAGTTTTAAAGACTGACGTTCAGTTCACCCGCATCGTCAGCGACCTGATGCATGCGCGCCAGAACGTGGTGCCTATCCACTGCTTCACCAGACAAGTGTTTCAAGTAAAAAAGCCGTAGCGATAGCGGCACCTAACACTGCAGTGACCCAGTTACGGCCCAGTGCGTTGGGCTGGCTTTCGACGTAACGATACAAAAGTGTGCCGGCGCCAACTGAAATCAAGACGGCAAGCATCATGCCCACTGCGTTGATAAAGACGCCGGTCGGAAACAAACGAGCCCAAAGCGCGTTCATCCCAATACAAAAGCCGTAGTGAATCAAAAAAATTGAGTACGACCGCTGACCCAGCCACGTCAACAGACCTGGGCGCGGCCAAAGCGCTAGCCAGCCGCGTTGGCCCGCGATGGCAACAATGATTGCAGTGGCGAGTGCCACGACGATTGGATTGCGATATTGCAACCACAAGGCCACTGAGCCAAGTGCCGCGATCGTTAATAAAAAGATGCCACCTGAGGGGTTGCGTGTTGACCAGTAGGCCAGCATCCCAAGTGCGTATGCGCCAAAGAAGTAGGGGGCGTAGTCCTCATATTGATTGTGGCGGTTAATTGCCCACAATGAGGCAGCTGCCAACGCCATGATCAAACACGGAAACACCCAGCGCCAAGTGGGCACCACGCGCGCACTGAAGGCGGTCAGCCATACCGTCAAGATGAATAGTTGAAAATCAATCGCGACATACCAAACCCCAGCGGATAAGGCTTCAACCCCGGTGAGGTCGTGTAGCAACAAAGTGTGTGCCAGTAACTGTGCGAGGCTCGGGGGCGCTGAAAGCGAGTCGTGTACAAACCAAGGCCTAACAATTGCTGTGATTAAGATTGCAGAGGCAATCGCAAACAAAAACGGTGTGACTAAACGGCGGTAGCGCTTAAGAATCAGGCTCAACGCCGAAGTCGCCGAAGAGGTAGAAGGTTGCCCCTCAGGCGCAAGTTGAGCGGCGACTAAAAACCCGGCCAACACAAAAAACATCTGCACGGCTAAGCGGGCATAGATTTCAAGCCCGTCGATGACTGCAGGGAAAGCACTTCGCACCACGTCCGACATCGGGCCGTACACCGCAAGATGGTGCAGCACGATGGCGACGCACCCGATGCCTTTCATGGCATCGAGCAGTGGCAGACGAGATCGTGTCATCAGGTTTAAACGATCAAGCCCAGCTTGACGCAGGGCTTGATCGTTTGCTTTTTCGCATTTGCACTTGAAAGTACGAGGGTATTAAGTTTTGTGATAAATCTCAGACCCTTTTTTCACAAACTCAATTGCCTTTTCTTGCATGCCAGCCTTAAGCGCCGCATCGTTTTCGACGCCGAGTTTTTTGGCATAGTCGCGCACATCTTGCGTAATTTTCATGCTGCAAAAGTGTGGGCCGCACATCGAACAAAAGTGCGCGACTTTCATCGAGTCTTTTGGCAAAGTCTCGTCATGAAAGTCTTTGGCCGTGTCAGGATCCAAGCCAAGATTGAACTGATCGTCCCAACGAAACTCAAAACGCGCCTTCGATAAGGCGTTGTCACGAATCGCAGCGCCAGGATGCCCCTTGGCCAGATCTGCCGCGTGTGCTGCGATCTTGTAGGTGATGATGCCGTCTTTGACGTCCTTTTTGTTAGGCAAGCCCAGATGCTCTTTGGGTGTGACATAGCAAAGCATCGCAGTGCCATACCAACCGATCAGGGCCGCGCCAATGCCAGACGTAATGTGGTCGTAGCCTGGTGCAATATCGGTGGTCAAAGGGCCCAGGGTATAGAAGGGCGCTTCGTCGCAATGCTTGAGCTGCATGTCCATATTTTCTTTGATCAATTGCATGGGCACATGGCCCGGGCCTTCGATCATCACTTGCACGTCGTGCTTCCAGGCCACCTTGGTGAGTTCGCCCAGGGTTTTCAGTTCAGCAAACTGTGCTTCGTCATTAGCGTCAAAGCCAGAGCCTGGGCGCAAGCCATCGCCAAGCGAAAAGCATACGTCATAGGCTTTCATGATTTCGCAGATGTCTTCAAAGCGCTCATACAAGAAGCTTTCTTTGTGATGCGCCAGACACCACTTTGCCATGATCGAACCGCCGCGCGACACAATACCGGTCATGCGATCGGCTGTCATCGGAATAAACGGCAGACGTACGCCAGCATGAATCGTGAAGTAATCCACGCCTTGCTCGGCCTGCTCAATCAAGGTGTCGCGAAAGATTTCCCAGGTGAGGTCTTCGGCTTTGCCGTTGACTTTTTCAAGCGCTTGGTAAATTGGCACGGTACCAATCGGCACAGGTGAATTGCGCAAAATCCATTCGCGTGTTTCGTGGATATTTTTGCCTGTTGATAAATCCATGACGGTGTCGCCACCCCAACGAATAGACCAGGTCATTTTTTCGACTTCTTCGGCAATGCTTGAACTCACGGCCGAGTTACCGATGTTGGCATTAATCTTGACCAAAAAGTTGCGCCCAATCGCCATGGGTTCAACTTCAGGGTGATTGATGTTGAGTGGAATGACGGCGCGACCACGTGCAACCTCAGAGCGCACAAATTCGGGCGTCATGGTGCTGGGGATCGAGGCACCAAACGATTCGCCTGGATGTTGACGCAACATGCGACGCGCCATTTTTTCACCTTCTGGGCCGGTGGCACGCAGGCTTTCAATGTATTGTTCGCGGCGCAGGTTTTCGCGAATCGATACGAATTCCATCTCAGGCGTAATGATGCCGCGACGCGCGTAGTGCATTTGCGACACGTTGGCGCCTGTTTTGGCACGGCGTGGGGGGCGCTGCAAGTCAAAACGCAGGGCGGTGAGCTTGGGATCTACCAAACGCTCTTGACCATAAGCGCTGCTTGGGCCGCCCAGCAATTCTGTATCGCCGCGCTCTTCGATCCAGGCCCGACGCATCTCGGGCAGGCCACGGCGGATATCGATTTTGGCGTCTGGGTCAGTGTAGGGGCCGCTGCAGTCATAGACCGTCAGGGGCGGATTTTTTTCACCACCAAACGAGGTCGAGGTATCTTCTTGCTCGATCTCGCGAAACGGCACGCGGATATCTGGGCGCGAACCGATCTCATACACTTTGCGTGACTTTGGCAAAGGCGCAACCGCAGCCGCATCGACTTCAGCGGTGGCAGCTAAAAATTTTGGGGTGGCATTCATTGAAGGGCTCCGATTTTTTTAATTGGAGCCGAATCGGGATGGATTCCGACTAGGTCGGAACGCGCTCCCAGCTTCGGCATTATCCGTACTGGTACGAAGGGACTCTCTCAACCTGGCCACTGGCCAAGTACCCCCGCATAATGATTGTGAGTATAGGACGTCTTTGAGGATTTGACACGTTGACCCTGCACGAGACAGGGGGATCGCTTAAAGCACAATCAAATTGTCGCGGTGCATCAATTCACTTTCGGGCATGACGCCCAAAATGTCTGCGATTTGCGCCGAAGGCTGACCCATAATGCGTCGGGTGTCTGCTGATGAATAGTTGACCAAGCCGCGGGCGCACTCTTTGCCTGCCGAATCGACGCATGCCACGACATCGCCTGGCTCAAATTCACCTTCAACCGCTCGCACACCAATCGGGAGCAAGCTTTTACCTTCAAGTACCAAGGCCTTGATCGCGCCGGCGTCGAGCACCAGTTTGCCGCGCAGGCGTAAATGATCAGCCATCCATTGTTTGCGTGCTGAAAGCACAGGCAGCTCGGCTCTGAGCTCAGAGCCAATGCATTCGCCTTGTGCCAAGCGCACCAACACATCGGCTTCGCGCCCTGAGGCGATGACGGTGTGCGCGCCACTGCGCGCTGCCCGTTTGGCAGCCAGAATTTTGGTGAGCATGCCCCCCTTACCTAAGCCACCGCCGGTGCTGCCCGCCATTGCCTCAAGAGAGGTGTCGCCAGCCAGGCCATGTGCCACAAATAAAGCGTCGGGATTTTTACGAGGGTCTGAGTTATACAAGCCGCGCTGATCGGTCAAAATAATTAAGGCATCGGCTTCAATCAGATTGGTGACCAGTGCGCCGAGCGTATCGTTATCACCTACAGCGATTTCTTCGGTGGCAACCGTATCGTTTTCATTCACGATAGGCACCACGCCTAAGCGCAGCAGAGCAAACAGCGTTGAACGCGCGTTGAGATAGCGTTGTCGATTAGCCAGATCTTCGTGCGTCAGCAAAATCTGGGCGGTACGTAAATTGTGTTTGGCAAAAGCAACTTCGTAGGCTTGCGCTAAGCCCATTTGGCCCACGGCGGCGGCGGCTTGAAGTTCGTGCATCAAAGTAGGCCCCTTGGCCCAACCTAAACGCGCCATCCCCTCGGCGATTGCGCCGCTTGATACCAAGACCACTTGTTTACCCTGCGCTCGCAGGGCTGCGATTTGACTCGCCCACTGTGCGACGGCCTCGCGATCGATGCCTTGACCGTCGTTGGTCACCAATGACGAGCCAACTTTCGCCACGAGCCGTGTGGCCGAGGCGATGACAGACTGTGAACTAGAAGGGGCTACTGAGGAGGACGTCATCTCAAATTGAATCAACGTTTAAAGGCTATTTATTTTTCGGGCGTCGCCGGCCGGGTATCGGCCGCGCTGCGGGTGTCGTCAAACCGCGGATCTTCGGCCACAAACGTGCCATCGGCCAAATCTTC
Source organism: Candidatus Methylopumilus sp. (assembly GCA_021738045.1). Lineage (GTDB taxonomy): Bacteria > Pseudomonadota > Gammaproteobacteria > Burkholderiales > Burkholderiaceae_B > Zwartia. The sequence continues at coordinate 26,195 of JAIPCU010000014.1, forward strand.
GGCGATATTGTCTTCTTGACGGTACGCGTCGATTGCGTTTTGTAGATCCCAGATTAACTGTTGTGTACCGTCACCCGATAAGGCTGAGATGGCGAATACCGGGCCCTTCCATTTGTATTCTTTGCAGAAACGCTTTTTAACGGCCTCGGGGTCTGTGACCACATCAAGCTTATTCAGTACCAACCAGCGCGGCTTGTTGTACAGGGCTTCGTCGTATAGGCGAAGCTCTTCGACAATAGCGCGTGCTTCGCCCACAGCGCGGGCAACCGCATCTTCGTCTGGATCGTGCGACGACACATCCACCAAATGCAACAAAATGCGCGTGCGTGTGAGATGCCGCAAGAACAAGTGCCCCAGGCCCGCACCCTCAGAGGCGCCTTCGATCAAGCCCGGAATATCAGCCACAACAAAGCTACGAGACTCTGAAGTGCGTACAACCCCTAAATTGGGATGCAGCGTCGTAAACGGGTAGTCAGCAATTTTGGGGCGTGCATTTGAGATACGGCTGATCAGCGTTGATTTGCCAGCATTTGGCATACCGAGCAGGCCCACGTCGGCCAATACTTTGAGCTCTAGGCGCAAGCGGCGCTGCTCGCCGTCTTTGCCAGGCGTCCATTGCTTGGGGGCGCGGTTCACGCTTGATTTGAAATGCACATTACCCAAACCGCCTTCACCGCCTGCGGCCAGGGTGACCTGTTGAGCGTGACGGCTCAGGTCAAAGAGTTCTTCGCCGGTTTCGGCGTCATAAATAATCGTGCCAACAGGTACGCGCAACGTGATGTTGGCTGCTGCGGCACCATACTGATCTGAGCCACGGCCATGCTCACCACCTTTAGCAAGGTGCTTGCGTGCATAACGGTAATCAATCAGGGTGTTGATATTGCGGTCGGCAATAGCGAATACAGAACCGCCTCGACCACCATCACCACCGTCGGGCCCACCCTTGGGGATGAATTTTTCACGGCGAAAACTGTGCGCGCCATTTCCGCCTTTACCGGCAATGACTTCAATGGTGGCTTCGTCGACGAATTTCATAAGAGAATGGTACCGTGAAAAGAAAAAGCCCTGCCGCTTGCGACAGGGCTTTTAGAACTAAAAAGCAGCTTACGCGGCCGAAACGATCGAAACCGTTGACTTGTTGAGCTTGCCTTGAACCGAAAATTTGACGTGACCGTCAATCAGCGCATACAGGGTGTGGTCTTTACCCAAACCCACGTTTGTGCCGGGGTGAAACGTTGTACCGCGCTGACGCACGATGATTGAACCGGCCGGAATCAGTTCGCCGCCGTAGGCTTTAACGCCCAGACGTTTCGATTCTGAATCACGACCGTTGCGCGTAGAGCCGCCGCCTTTTTTCTGTGCCATGTTTGTTCCTAGATTTAGCTGAGATTTAAGAGGACAATGCAGCGGTTAAGCTGAAATGTCACCGATTAAAATCTCAGTGTAGTTTTGACGGTGGCCTTGATGCTTTTGATAATGCTTGCGACGACGCATCTTGAAGATCGTGACCTTATCATGGCGTCCTTGCGCAAGAACCGTTGCCTTGACCAGAGCGCCAGCCACAAGCGGGGTACCAACCTTAAGTTGGTCGCCTTCGCCTACGGATAACACCTGATCCAGCGTGATTTCTTGCCCAATGTCTGCCGGTATCTGTTCTATTTTAAGTTTTTCGCCAGAAGCAATGCGATACTGCTTGCCTCCAGTTTTTATGACCGCGTACATGGGTTAACCTCGTGTTTTAGTGCAATTGGAATCTCGACTAACGTAGCCGAGCCCGGAATAATAGCGCGTAACCACTTGAAAGTCAAAAGAAAGTCTGTGCAAAAACTCTCTGACCTACTCGCCCCTGTTGCTGGGGATATGAACGCTGTAGATGCTGTGATTCGCTCGCGGCTAGACTCAGACGTAGTTTTGATCCGAACAATTGGTGATTACATCATTGGGGCGGGGGGCAAACGCATGCGCCCGGCCATGCTGCTGCTAGTCGCGCAGGCGCTTGGGTATCAGGGTAAACACCACCATTTAATGGCTGCGGTGGTCGAATTTATCCATACGGCCACCTTATTGCACGACGACGTCGTCGACGAATCCGACCTGCGACGTGGCCGAAGCACAGCCAACGCCGTGTTTGGTAATGCGGCAAGCGTGCTGGTAGGCGATTACCTGTATTCGCGGGCTTTTGAGATGATGGTCGACGTTGACAGCATGCCCATCATGAAAATCATGTCTGGCGCCACCACCGTGATCGCCGAGGGCGAAGTGCTGCAACTGCTTAATGTGCATGACCCCGACGTCTCTGAAGCGCGTTATTTACAGGTGGTCCGGTTTAAAACCGCCAAGCTGTTTGAGGCGGCTGCCGAAGCGGGGGCGGTGCTGGCTGGGGCTAGTGAGGCGCAACGCGAGGCCGCTGCGGCCTACGGACGGCATATTGGCACGGCATTCCAGCTCGTTGATGATGTACTAGATTACAGCGGTGATGTGAATGCCTTGGGTAAAAATGTAGGGGATGATTTGCGCGAAGGTAAGCCAACCTTACCGTTGATCCGCGTATTAGAAGTGGGCACTGATCTACAGAAGCAGCTCGTCAGGCACGCGATTGAGCATGGCGAGGCCGATTTCGATGCGGTCGCACAAGCCATTCACGATACTGGGGCGCTTGAGCATGCCCAACGTTGTGCGGTTGCCGAGGCTGACATGGCCTGCAAGGCGCTTGACGCGTTTCCGGCCTCAGCCGCGCGTGAGGCCTTGCTAAATTTTTGTGCCTTCGCGGTTGGACGCGATCGCTAGCTTGCTCGGCCTTAGTGCGTGTACCGCGCTACATAAAAAACTGCAGCAAACAGGCTAGGCAATAAAGTGACCAACAAGCCCGACATCCACTTGACGATTAGCCAGGTTTGGTTGGTGAGTTCTTTATGCGGGGTTGTCTCGACTTTTTGAATGGTCGTTTCAACTTTTTGAATGGCCCCATTCATGCGCCCATCAAGATGTGCAAGATCTTCGCGGGTGGCTAAAGTGGGGATGATTGCTTCTAAGCGCTTGAGTCTAGTTTCCATTTCGTCATTATAAGCAATGCCCCTCACGTTCATCCAGACGTACACGGACAAAAACGTGTAACCAAATTAACAAAGATCGCTCGCGGTCATCTCGCACCACGCAGCTGTGTGCGTCGGCGTCGCACACAGCTCATTTCCGTGACAAATAACTAAAACAAAATTACATGGCATCACGGTTTGTGCACGCACAGCACCGCCTTGTGCAACCCACAATTCACGTCATGAAAATGTCGTGTTGATTACATAAAAGCGTCACAACTTTACGCGATCATACGCTGCGTGGAATCAGACTCAGCGCTCCATTTGTTAAGCGTCGGGCATGCCTACAGCAAGCCCCAGTCAGTGTTGTCGCAACCGTTCTTTTGCAAAGCCCACAAATATATCTTTAGACGACTACCTATCGTTTTTAATCGGAGCCTCTTCGTATCATGCGTACTTTTAAACTCAACCGCCTAGCGGTTTGCCTTGCAGGATTATCACTTGCACCTGTAGTGTGGTCACAACCCGCTAACGCGCCGAGTATGACAACCACCGACGTGGGACGCATTCAGGTCGAAGGCTTGCCCGGCGGCACAGCGACCGGCTTAATCGCGCAAGAAGAATCTCCAAAGATGCGTAGCTCGGTGAATCGTGAGGCAATCGAGCGACTCACGCCCGTTGCGAATCCTTATCAGATGATCGATCTGCTTCCAGGTGTCAACACGTTTAGTCAGGATGCAACGGGTTTGTTCGGTGGTGGCATACGCGTGCGTGGCGCCAACAGCGATCAATTGGGCTTTACTGTTAACGGTGCACCCGTTAATGACTCGGGCAACTTTGCTGTTTACCCGATGGAGTACGTAGACGCCGAAAATATTTGCGAGGTGAACTTGACGCAAGGTGGTACCGATACCGACGCGCCTCATGTGGGTGCCTCGGGCGGCAACATCGGTATTAGTTATTGCGCTCCAGATGACAAGACTGGATTTCGTTTTGCGCAAACCTTAGGTAGTTTGAACACTCGGCGCACATTCGTGCGTGCGGATACGGGTTTGTTTGCGAACGACAAAGCTAAGTTTTTTGTGTCGTACTCAAACACCTACGCCAACCAATTTCAGGGCCCGGGCAGTGCGCAACGCGACCACATTGACATGGGGATTGAAATCCGTCCAGACAACCAATGGCGCCTGACAAGCAATTTTTCGTACAACAAAATGTTCAACAACAACTTTCGAACATTGACCCAGCCGCAAATTAATAGTGGTGGCCGAGACCAAACTTTTAGCGCGATCCCTGCACTGAACCCAACCGCAGTTTTCGGTACAGCGCAAAACGTTGCTGCGGTCACTGCTGACAACACGTATTATCAAAACTCGGTCAACCCGTTCGTCAATATTATTTGGTCTGGTAAGGCCGAATACAAAATGAACAAAGATGTGACGTTTTCTGCCGAGCCGTATTATTGGTACGGCCACGGCACCGGTGGGACACAACAAAGAGTTCTGGCTGAATCCGCTTTTTCGGGCAACAGCCTGAACTACGGCGTAGCCGATCTTAACGGTGATCGCGATACGCTCGATCGGGTGTATGTGTACAGCAGTAACGTGACTGAGACAACGCGTCCTGGCATTACCTTAAAAAGCAATATTCGTCTTGATAATCACGACCTGTTGATAGGTGCCTGGGTCGAGCAGGCGCGGCATACGCAAACTGGCCCCGGAGTCAGGTTTGACAGTGGTGGCGCTTCGGTTGACCCTTGGCTGTTTAACAGCAATCAGTTCGTTCAGTACGGCAACGGCCAAAACTACCAGTCACGCAATTGGTTAACCGTCAGCACTTCGACCTCGCTATTTGCGCAGGACACGATCAAGATGCTTGAAGATAAGTTGCTGCTGCAATTGGGGGTGCGCGGGACACAAATTCGGCGTGACTTTACAAACTACGCAAACTCTGGCTCGACCAACATTTTGGGCGCGTCGACTGCAGATTACGACATTAGCAAAACCTATGGCAAGGTGTTGCCCAACATCGGTTTGCGCTACCGCTTAGACGAACAGCAGCAGGTTTTTGCAAACGTAGCACAGAACATGCGTGTGCCCAACAACAGCGCGCTGGCCAATCTTTTAGTTGGCGGTCGGGTCGTTGACGGCGTGCTGCAGGGCGCGCGGTTGCGTGACCCAGAAGTGAAGATGGAAACCTCGACTAACTTCGACCTTGGTTACCGCTTCGCGTCAGACAGATGGACGTTCGCGGGCTCGGCGTATTACATTGACTTCCAAAACCGCATCGCCTCGGCCTATGACGTCACCGCTAACCAGACGATTGACTTTAACGTTGGGTCAGTGACAACCAGAGGCTTGGAATTTGAAGCGGGCTACAAAATCAACAATAACTGGTCGATGTATGGCTCGGGAACGTACAACATCAGTACGATGAAAAATGATTTGCCTCTCACGGCTAACGCTAGCTTGCCGACTGCCGGTGCCCAGCTGCCCGATACGCCGAATTGGATGGCAGGTCTTCGCGTCTCGTACCAATCGAACTCTTGGTATGGCAATCTTGATATGAAGTACACCGGCGCGGCTTACTCGACCCTGGTGAATGACGAAAAGATGGCGGGCTACACCTTGTTTAACGGTGCGATCGGTTATCGCTTTGAAGACTACGGCGTACTCAAAAACCCTTCGATTCAGTTCAACGTGTACAACATCTTTAATACCAAGTATCAACGTATCAGTTCACCGAGTGGCAGTGGTTTTACTCCCAATGCTGTTGCACTGCCGGGCCTTTCTGCGGTCGCGCCGTCGTATTACATCGGTGCGCCAACGTTTGTCTCCCTCACGCTACGCGCGGGTTTCTAACCTAGGCGAAAACCTCTCGCGCTCGGTTAGTGATCGAGTGCGGGAGGTATTTCAAGCGATGCTCTTGCCGGCAGTCTTGGCGGGACATTCAAACAGTTGTCCGGAGCTTTTTAATGCCTAGTTTTGTTCGTCTGTTTAAGGCGTTTTGTTTTGTATTGACGTTGCACTTGTGTGTATTGGCTTCACCCGCGTTGGCGCAGGCAACGCCTACGTCTGCCGCGCACGCGTCAGTACCCGGTGAGAATCCTTATGGCCTGAAAGCGGTTTGGGCGCAGGGTGATGTTGTCGCAAAAGGCACACTTGCTATCTTGGTCTTCATGAGTATTTTTAGTTGGTATTTGATTGTTGCCAAGCTACTAGAGCAAAAGCGCTTGTTGGTACAACAGCGCGAAGCGATGCAGCGGCTAAGCAGCGAGAACAGTCTAGAGCAGGCCGTTGAAGCCTTGCAAAGTAATAGCCCCTTCCGATTTGTTGCGCAAGAGGCGCTGAACAGCGCGGCGAAGCATCAGGAGATGCGAGGCGCAATCGAGTTCAATGACTGGTTGATGCTGAGCTTGCAGCGTGCCACGACCTCGGTGCAGCAAAGCATGCAAAAAGGCTTGTCATTTTTAGCGACAGTAGGCTCGACCGCGCCTTTCGTAGGCCTGTTCGGAACGGTCTGGGGGATCTATAACGCTCTTGTGAGTATCGGACTGTCAGGCCAGGCCAGCATCGACAAAGTCGCTGGGCCCGTTGGTGAGTCACTCATTATGACGGCAATTGGTTTGGCGGTCGCTGTCCCTGCTGTGTTGGGCTACAACGTGCTGATTCGTCGCAACAAACTCATCATGCAAGGCGTGCAAAAATTTAGTGGAAACGTTCACGCGAACCTTTTAGTTGCCGCAGCACAACGCTAAGTTATTAAAGATTTATACAGCGTGATCGACTCGATCCATTTTAAAAACAGGTTGTCGTCATGGCGATACAGGTAGGTTCGGACGATGCGTCTGAGGAAGTCATGGGAGAAATCAACACCACGCCCTTAGTGGACGTGATGCTGGTGCTCTTGATTATTTTCCTGATTGCGATTCCGGTTGTGACAACTTCGATCCCTGTGACGCTCCCCAAAGAGCGCCTAGAGGCCCGGCACGCCAAGCCTGAAACCATCATTATTTCGGTGAGCCAGTCGGGAGGGCTATTTATTTATGATCGCCAAGTGGCCGGAGTAGACGCGCTGGCCGAGCAATTGCGTGACTTAGTCGCCAAGTACAAAGACAAAGGCGAACCGGACGTACAAATTCGAGGTGATCTCGACGCAGACTATGAGGGGATTGGTCGTGTCATGCTGGCCTGTCAGCGCGCTGGCATTGCAAAAATTGCCTTTATAACCGAACCCCCACCCGCAGGCGGTTAAAGATTTGACCATGCGACTGAAAAATAAAAAGATATAAATCTTATGGCGATGCAACTACCCGCGGATGGCGACTCTGATGACGCAGAGCCAATGATCGACATGAACACGACCCCGTTGATAGACGTGATGCTAGTCTTACTGGTCATGCTCATCATCACGATCCCTATACAGCTACACGCAGTCAATATGAATGTGCCGGTGGCTGCAGCGGCGCAAACCGCCAAGTTAGAAAAAATTGAATTGACGATTGCCGCAGCGGGCGACATTGAGTGGCAGGGCGCGCCAGTGCAGTTAACTGAATTAGAAACCTTAATGCGCAGCGTGGCAGCACTTGCCGATCAACCGGTGCTACAGGTGCGCTCTGACCGGCACGCCAAATATTCTGTGTTGGTGTCAGTTTTAGCGGCCTCACGCCGTGCCGGCTTAAACAAAATTGTGATTGTTGGAAACGAGCAATATGCCAACTAAGACGGTGGCTACCGACGCTTTCACCGTAAACGATTTTGAAGCGAGTCAAAACAAGGGGTTTTGGCACCGCTCTGGTGGCTTGGTTGCGGTTGTGGCGGTGCATGGCGCGTTGTTGTGGTTCGTTTTCTACGGATTGACGCATCAGACGCCACCGCCCCCTAAAGTGGTCGCGCAAACACTCATTCAAGAAGTTGCCTTACCACCTGCCCCCGCGCTGGCTATGTCAATACCAGTGTCTGTACCCGCGCTGGTTGAGCCTCAGCCACCTTCCCCTGCACCCGCTCAGGTTGAGTCCGAGCCCCCCGCATCGCCGCCACCAACTCCTCCGACGCCTGAACCACCGCCT